>JBEKXR010000201.1:0-7027 GCA_049511935.1 Spirochaetia bacterium
GAGGTAGCGGCGCACCGTCATCTCGGAGACAGCGAGGTCCGCTGACAGCTCCGCCACGCTCCGGTATCCTTTGCGGGCGAGGATTTCAAGCACCTTGTCGATCCGCTCCTTCATGGATCTCAGTCCTGGAGCTTTCTCACGGCCCCCGGCTCGACGGGCAGGTGCGTGGCGGCGCTCGCGATGGCGGCAAAGCACAGCTCGAGGCTCTTCAGGTTGTTTCTCGCGCTGTTGAGCGGCTCCCTCTTCTCCTCGACGGCTCGCAGGAGCTCCCCCATGGTGCCGTGAAACCCGTCGGGAAACCACTTCCCCTCGAGAACCGGCCGCGCCCTGCCATCCGCGGTCGCAAGGGTGACGGACTGGGCGTTCAGGTCGGGGCCGCAGCTGGTTGCGGTGCCGCGCGTGCCCGCCACGAACGTGCAGTCCTGCTCTCCGAAAAGAGTGTTCGCGTCGAAGAAGAGCTCTGCCTGGCCGCGCTCGTACTCGATGAGCGCCTGCGAAAGCAGGGGGGGCCGCGCCCTCTGGGTCGGAGCCCGGGCCGTGGACGCGTACACGCGAAGCGGGGTGCGGGGCCCCATGAAGCAGGAGACGATGTCAAACCAATGGATGCCGAAATCATAGAGGATCAGCGAATGGATGTCCTCGAAAACGCTTCCGGCAACCCAGTTATGGTCCCAGTTCACGGCCGTCCGTACGCTCGTCACCTCCCCGAGGAATCCGGAAGCGATGGCCTGGCGGATCCAGCTCCAGTGCGGGGCCCAGCGGCCGTTCTGGTTCACCGCCAGGCGCACCCCCTTCTTCTCCGCCTGCTCGACGATACTCAACCCGAAATCGATGTCGGTGACGAACGGCTTCTGGCTGAGGATGTGCTTGCCCGCCTCGATGGCCGGCTCGTACATCGCCGCGCGGTCGCCGGGATGAGCGGCAAGGTCCACCACGTCGATGTCATCGCGGCGCAGGACATCGCGAAAATCCGCGCTGACGTCCGCTTCAGGATAATACTTCTTCTGCGCCTCGCGCGCCTTTCCCTCGGAGCGATCGCAGAGCATCGCCACGTCGTAGCCGGCGTCCCTGTACGCCCGCAGGTGCTGGATGCTGATCCCCCCGCAGCCGATGAGGCCGATTCGCGGGTGGGAGGACATCGGGTCCGCAGGAGCATAGGGAAGATCGGGGGCGGGCTTCTCGTCCCTGCTGCTCCCCGGAGGAAGGCCGTACGAATCGTCAAGGTCCCGCGGCATGCCTCTCCCTTCCGGCCTAGAGGAGTCTCACCGTGTGCTTGCGGAGGGCGCTCGCAGCCGCTGAATCCACAATACGCTGCCCGATGCGGCAGATCTCTGGAGACAGGGGTCCCTGGACCGGCTCCCCGGACTCCAGGCAGTGGATCAGGTACTGCACGGGGTTCTGCCGGGGAGGCTCCAGGGTATCCACGGGCAGCTCGCGGCCCGCGGGGTCCTGTTCGGTCTGCACACGGACTGTTTTCTCGAAGTCGTAGCTGGCGATGCTCCCCGTCTTTCCGACGATGACGAAGCCGCACTTGGGCTGGGGCTGATGGATCCACGGGTCCGAATGCGTCCCCCAGCGGGTCTCGAACTTGGAGAGGCCGGAGGCGTAGCGGGCGATCGTGACGCTGTGCTCGTCCACCTCGAGGTGGGACGGTTCGTCCACCACCGTTGTCACCTCAATGGGAGCCCTGCCGCCGTGATACCATGTGCCGAGGGTCGCGCCGTAGCCCAGGTAATCCAGGAGGGATCCGCCCCCCGCCTCCTTCTTGTAGAACCACGAGAACGGTTTTTCCCGTTCCCGTTCCTCGGGGGTGATCTCCACCTTGTCCGCCGCGTGGAAAAGTGGGCCGCGGTTGCCGTCATAGAAATGGACCTCGATCACCTCGCCGATTGCGCCTTCGTCGATCAGGCGCTTGGCGGTGATGTGCGGCGGGTACCACGCCAGGGGCCAGTTGATGGCGAACAGCTTCCCTGTCTCCCGCATTGCGTTGATCATGAGGTCAGCGTCGGCAAGGCTGGACGCGAAGGGCTTTTCCAGGAGCACGTGCACTCCGTACGATGCGACATTCAGCACCCACTCGGCGTGCCGCGCCGTGGCGGGACAGAGCAGCACGATGTCGGGTTTCGTACGCTCCAGGCACAGGCGGTAATCCGTGAAGACCCGCTCGGGAGGGAGGGAGAAACTCGCGATGGCCCTCTGCATCCTGCGCGGATCCTCATGGCAGATCGCCACGATCTCGGCCCCGGAGTGGTTGAAGACCATCCTCAGGTTGTCCCCCATATGATCGTGATCGAAGTTGATGCCCGCAATCTTCCACTTTCTTGCGCTCTTCATCCCCGTGCCCTACCACCACACCTTCGTCAGGGGCTTCTTGATGACCAGTGGCTTCAGAAAGGCCACCGTCTTTTCGGCCCCGTCCTCGGGCGACATCACCGGGTCCTCGTGCTCGTAGGACATGACGTAGTCGTAACCGGTGGATACGAGGGCCGTCATGACCCTGCGCCAGTCGACCTGCCCCCAGCCGGGGACGCGGAAGCGGAAGCCCCGATCGGGGCGCATCCATCCACCGGTCGGGATCACGCCGGACCTCCGCACCTCGTCCTCCTGCAGCTCACCGTCCTTGGCGTGGCAGTGCAGGATGCGCCCGGCGAAGGTCTTGATGAAGACCACGGGGTCGATGAGCTGCCACACGAGGTGGGAGGGGTCGAAGTTGAAGCCCATCTCGGGCCTGTTGTCGAGGGCGGCCAGCGCCATCTGCGCGGTCTCGATGTTGTACGCGATGCCCGTGGGGTGCACCTCCAGCGCCCACTTCACCCCAAGCCTCTTGAGCTCATCGAGTATCCCGTTCCAGCGCTCGGCAAAGAGCGCGACTCCTTCCTCGTAGAGTCTCTCGTTTGCGGGAGGGAAGATGTACCACTTGTCCCAGACGGGGGACCCGATGAGGCCGGCGACCACGGGGACCTCCATCTCGGATGCCGCGCGCGCGGTCAGGAGGATCTGCTCCTTCGCGTAGGCGATCTTCTCGCTCGGGCTCATGCCCGGCGCCCAGACGTCGGTGCTGGAATCGTGGGGGCCCATAGTGAGCTGTCCTGCCACGCCGTTGTTGATGGCCGAGATGGAAAGCCCGTGATCGGCAAGGAGCCGGCGGACCTTCTTCCCGCCTCCTCCCAGCGCCTCTTTCAGGTCGAAGTGGCCGTTTCCCGCCCACGCGGGGAGCTCGACAGCTTCGTAGCCCAGCCTGGCCACGTGGGAGGCAACCTTCTCCAGGGGCCAGTCGCCGAAGAGCGCCGTGAATATTCCAATTTTCATCTAGTCCTTCTTCCGCCGCGTGTAGGCAACGACGATGATGAATACGAGGCTCCCGTAGACGATCTGGCGCACAGCCTCCGTTGTCCTCAGGGAGACGAGGATACTGGACAGCGTGGTCAGCAGGACGCACCCGATGGCGGCGCCGATATAGCTGCCCGCCCCGCCGGCCAACGAGATGCCGCCGATGGCCACCGCCGCGATGGAGGTCATGAGGAAGGGAGCTCCCAGGCTGAGGTACGGGGTTCCCGTGTATCCAAGAAGGAAGAAGCCGGCAAGGCCCGCAATCGCCCCGCAGATCCCATAGACGAACATTCGAAAGCGCTTCACGTTGATGCCCGAGAGCTCGGCGGTGATCCCATTGGCCCCGACTCCGAACAGGATCGCTCCCCAGCGCTTCCTGAACAGGACAAGGGTTGCCGCCGCGATGACGACGACCCAGAGGAGGAGGATGTTCGGGATGTTCAGAACTCGTCCGCTGCCCAAAGCTTCAAGCAGCTTCGGCGCCGTGCCCCGGGGATACCCGCCCGTGTAGATCAGCGAAAGCCCATCCACCACGCTGGCCATGGCGAGGGTCATGATGAGGGGAGGGATGCCGACATAGGAGACCCCTACTCCGTTGACGAGGCCGATGGCGAATCCTGCTGCCACCGCGCCAAGGAGGGCCGCCGGGATGTTGGCGTCCTTGCCAAGGAGAAGCGAGGAGGAGATGCATACTCCGAGGGAGACGACAGAGCCCACCGAGAGATCGATTCCTTCTCCTCCTGACATTACGACGAGGGCCTGTCCGAGAGCCACGATCCCGAGGAAAACCGACAGGCGCAGGACGCTCATCAGGTGCCCGAAACTGAGGAACCCGGGAGAAATGATCTCTCCAAAGATGAAGAGCGCGATAATTGAGGCGACCGCGATGGCAAGCTGATTGGAAGCGAGGGATCGGATCGAGGTCGACAGCGGCCGCGGCTGGACGTGGTTGCTCATGAGACGGTCCCTCTAGTGGTGGGAAAGCTCGCGCCGCAGGCGCGGCACCGCGCCGAACAGGAGCGCGACGATGATGATGACGCCCTTCATGAACTCCTGGTAGAAGGAAGTGATGTTGGCGAAATAGATGATGTTGATGAGGAGGCCCAGGATGATGCCGCCGATGATCGCTCCCACGTAGTTTCCCTTGCCTCCGGAGAAGGCGATGCCTCCGATGACAGCCGCGGCAACGGAGTTCAGGGTGAAGCCCTGGCCGCTCCGCGCGTCCCCGGTTGCCGTCTGGCCCACGACACAGAGTGCGGCAAGGGCGATGAACACGCCGCTCACAAAAAAGGCGAAGATCTTCGTGCCCGCCACGTTGATGCCCGAGGCGCGCGCGGCGCGCTCACTCCCCCCGACCGCGTAGAGGTGCCGGAACGCCTTGATCCGTCCCAGGAGCAGGCAGAAGGCTACTGCCACGAGAAGGATCAAAACGGGAACGGGAAGGAACCCTGCCAGGGTCTTCCCGTAGACCATGTAGTAGGCCTGCGGGATATGGCCGCCGGGGGTCGGCATGATGAGGAGCGCCGTGCCGAACCACATGGTCGAGGTGGCAAATGTCATGATCAGCGGCGGAGGCCCGATGTACCCGATGAAGAACCCGTTGAAGAGAGACAGGAAGAGAGCCGCGGCCACCCCGAGCAGGGTGACGAGAACCATGGAAAGCGTGGAGTCCTGCATGAGGGAAGCCATGACGACGGTGACGAGGGAAATGCCGGCACCGAGAGAGAGATCGACGGCTCCCACGAGGATCACCGTTGCCTGGGCCAGGCTGACGAGGATGAGCGGGGTGAAGGTCATGAAGTTCATCCGGAAGACCTGGAACGAGAAGAAGCCCGGCTGGATGATGGCGTTCAATATGATGAGGAGAACCAGCATGAGGAAGCTGGGAAACGAGGAGTTCTGCAGCAGGCCCCTGACGACGCGGTGTGCTTTCATGGCGAGCGCCCGTCCTGGCGACCGGCGCCCGGGGACTTTTCTCCCGAGTGCTCGACATTCAGAGACGCCACGACGAGCCTCTCTTCTGTGATCTCGTCACCGCAGATCTCCTTCACGATCCGTCCCTCGAAGACGATGAAGACCCGGTCGCAGTTGTCGATCAGCTCCTCGTTGTCGCTCGCATACAGGAGGACCGAGGTCCCCTTCTCTGCGAGCCCGGAGATAATCTCATAGACGTTCTGCCGCGTGCCCACGTCCACGCCCTTCGTCGGGTCGTTCAGCAGGAGCACGTTCGGGCTCAGGGCGAGCCACTTCCCGACTACCACCTTCTGTTGATTGCCGCCGGAAAGCTGCGACACGATCAGGCGGGGATTGGGAGGCACGAGTGAGACGGTGTCGATGGCCCCCGAGGCGAGCTTCTGGTATCGGCCCCGGGGCAGGAAAAATGTGCCGCGGTGCATGGAGACTTTGGGATAAAGGATATTTGAGAGCACCGAGTGCTCGAGGAAGAGCCCTTCTTTCTGCCGGTCTCCGGGGATCAGCGCGATGCCCTGGCGGATGGCATGCCGCGTGTTGCGCAGCGCGAGCGGCTTTCCGTTCACGCGGATCTCCCCCGAGTAGCCCTTGAGGTAGCCGGCAAGGATCATGAGGATCTCTTCCTGTCCCTGTCCCTGCAGGCCCCCGAGGCCGAGGACCTCTCCTCTGCGCAGGCTGAAGCTCACGTCCGTGAGCCTGCCTCCGTCCAGCGAAACCCCGCGCAGCTCGAGGGCAAAGCCGCGCTCGCTGCGGCCGGCAATTTCCTTCTCCCTCTCTGCCGAGCCCTTCCTGACTTTTTCCCTGACCTCCTGGCCCGTGATGAGGGGGATGATCAGCTTCTCGTTGCGCTCCTGGACCGCGAAGTCCAGCTCGCCCACCGTCTCGCCGTTCCTGAACGCCACCAGCCGGTCGCAGATCTTCGCGACCTCCCAGAGCCGGTGCGAGATGAACACGATGGCAACGCCCCGCTCCTTCAGTTCGCGGACCGCCCGGAAGAGAGACTCCACCTGGTGGAAATCGAGGGATGCCGTGGGCTCGTCGAGTATGAGGATTCGGGGATCCTTCGCAAGCGCCTTGCCGATCTCCACGAGCTGTTTCTCATCGGGGGAGATATTTTTCACCCGCTCGTGGACGGAGATCTTCACGGAGATCGTTTCCATTGCCTTCTCGGCCTGCGCGACGGCGCCGCGATTGTCCAGAAGGGCAAGGGAACCGGTCTTCTCCCGGCCCAGCGCGATGTTCTCCCAGATCGTCATCTCAGGGACGAGGCTGAGGTTCTGGTGCACCATGGCCATGCGGGAGCGTTCCGCATCCAGGTGGCTTCGCAGATTCACAGGCTTCTCGTAGAGCCGCAGCTCCCCGCCGTCGGGCATCAAGAGGCCGCTGACGATCCGCGCAAAGGTGGTCTTGCCAGAGCCGTTGGCCCCGACCAGGCCGCAGACCTCCCCGGCTCGCAGGGCGAAATTGGCATCGCTCAGAGCCCTGACCCCGACAAAGGATTTCCTGATGTGTTTCGCTTCAAGCACTGTCATTCGTGCGATGCTTCCTTCTGGGAATGGGAACCGCAGCCAAAGCCGCGGTCCCCATGATGTCAATGCTTTTACTGGAAGAGCGCGTCGATCTGGTCTTCGGAGTACCAGATATTCACATAGAACGAATCCGCCCAGTCCTTGTACTCGCCGTAGACCTTGTCGATGTTGGTGTTGTCCACCTGCAGGGATGGATG
>JBEKXR010000202.1:0-9577 GCA_049511935.1 Spirochaetia bacterium
TATCCTGCCCCGAGCTGGACTGGCTGGTGAAGCGCGCGTGGGAAACCGAGGGCGTGTACGGCTCCCGTCTCACCGGCGCAGGATTCGGAGGCTGTACAGTCACCTTGATCGAGGAAGACGCTATCCCGGCCTACCAGGAACACATCCTCCAGTACGAGCGCATCTTCGGGTTCAGACCCGAGGTCTACGTCTGCCGGCCTTCCGCCGGCGCCCGGATCGTGGAGAACAGGGTGCAGAGCTCATGAGGCTCCTGCTCACTAACGACGACGGAATCCACAGCGACGGAATCCAGGCTCTCGTGACCGCACTCGCGGGCTCCCACGAGGTCTGGGTGGTGGCGCCGGAGGCGGAGAAGAGCGGCGGCTCGCATTCGATCACGCTGCGGGACGCGCTGAAGGTCAGGACGATTGCCCGGTGCCAGTACGCCTGCCGCGGCACGCCCGCGGACTGCGTAATGATCGCTCTTCTGGGCCTTGTGCCGCGCCAGATCGACCTCGTGATCTCGGGGATCAATCACGGCCCGAACCTCGGCACCGACATCCTGTACTCCGGTACGGCGGCGGGGGCGCGCCAGGGCGCCCTCATGGGGGTTGCGTCCGTTGCCCTGTCAGTCGGCGCCTACAGCGCACCGTTCGATTTCGCCGGTGCCGCGGAGTTTGCCGCCCGCAACCTGGACAGTTTCCGCACGCTGGGCACCGACGATCATTTTCTCAACATCAATTTCCCCGCCGCGGGAACGCGCGAGGCGGAAACGGTCATCACGTTTCCCTCGCGCAGGATCTACCGCATGGAACTGCACACCTATGATGCGCCGGACGGCGACATGTACTGTTTCATCGGGGGCGCGCTTCCCGAGGCGCATCCCGAGGAAGGTTCCGACTGCATGGTCGTGTCACAGGGACGCATCAGCATTTCCCCCATCCATGCGCACCCGCGCAACTGGGCGACGATCGAGGAGAGCTACCGGGGGGTGAAGTTCAGATGAACGAAAAACTGGAGAGGGGTGTCAAGCTATACCACGCACACAGATTCGAACAGGCGCTCGCCGAGCTGCGGGCGTTGGAGGCGGAGACAGGGGCCACCCCGGAAAGCGACTACTACGTGGGGCTCGCCCTCACGCAGCTCGGCAAGCACGAGGAGGCGCTGCTCTCGCTCGAAAAGGTGGTCAATTCCCACTTCAGCTTCCTCCACATCATGCAGGCCCGCATGGTGCTGGGGTACATCTACTCGGTGACGGGGCGGTTCCGGCTGGCGGAGTTCGAGTTCGCCAAGGTGAACGAGATGGGGCTGCAGTCGTCGCAGGCCCTCGCCGCCCTGGGGTACGTCTACTACGCGCAGAGGAAGGTGCCCGAAAGCGTCGAGGCCCTCACAAAGGCGCTGGAGATCGAGCCGAAGAACTCCAACGCGCTGAACTCGCTGGGCTTCATCTACGCGGAGGAGAAGATCGACCTTGGCAGGGCGGTGACGCTCTGCCGGCAGGCCGTCGAGCTGGCTCCCCGCAATGCCGCCTACCTGGATTCTCAGGGGTGGGCCTACTTCCGCATGGGCAACTTCGCCGAAGCGCGCGCGAGCTTCCGGCGTGCCCTGGACCTGGCCCCCGGGAACAAGGAAATCGTCGGCCACATGCGGGCCTGCATGGACGCGCTGAAGGACGTGCATTCGCCGTAGCCATGGAGGGCGAGGGCGAGCGAGTACACGGATGCCTTGGGCGGCAGCCCGGTCGCTCCTGGCGACATTCCGGCTGCCCCCGCACGGTGTACCGTGCTCGGGCAGACGGCGAGAGCCGCCGAAAAGCCGACCGTAATTTTCCCCTTATCCCCAGCCCTGTTCTGGTCGAAGATGAATGCAGGAGTGAGCCAATGAAGGTTGATAGCGTTGCTCTTCCTACAGTGCCGAATACTCAAGCCCCTGAACTGTCGATCATCAAGGCAGACGATATCAAGGCGATCCTGTACCTCGGCATCAAGGGAGAGATCAAGCTCGACATGGGCACAAAGCACACGGTAGATACGTACGCCTGAACTTTCTATACTGGCGACGTGAAACTGCGAACGCTGTTCGTCTGCCTCCTGTGCCTGCCCGCGCTGCTTCCCGCCCAGACAATAGATTTCAACGCCGTACGATCCGCTGAACAGCTTCGCGCCGGCGTCCAGGCATTTCACCGCGGTTTCTTCAACGACGCGTGGATCTCCCTCGAAAAATCCATCAGCTACCAGCCCGCGAATGCCCTGGCCCAGATCTGGCTCGGCCGCGCCCAGTGGAAATCCGGTTACGAGCAGGAGGCCATGAGGACATGGCAGCAGGTCCTGGATTCCGGCAGGGGAAGTGCCATTGTCCGGGACTGGGTGGATGTGCTCACGCTGCGGCGCGGTCTCGGCGCAGAGCTGACCGGAAAATCGACCTGGGTCGTCTCCGCGGAGCTGGACGGCACGCTGAAAGGCGGCTATCCATTCAGGCGCCCGACAAGCATCCGGCCCCGGGCGGACGGCACGTTCTGGCTCGTTGCCTTCGGCTCGAACGAGGTCCTCCACTTCGATGCGAACTTCCGGCTCCTGGAAGTCCTCCGCGGCGGCCTGCCCGGGTTCGACCGTCCGTATGACGTGGTGGAGGCCGATGACGGGACATTGTACGTTTCCGAGTACGGGGCGAACAGGATCAGCTCTCGCGTGGTCCGCTTCAGCCTCGACGGCGCTTACGTGCAGGCGATCACGGGCATCACTGGTCCCACCGGCATCGTCGCCGGGGAGGACCGCTTGTACGTCTCCGACAAGCCCGGCAAGCGCATTCTCGTCTATGATCTGAACGGGAACCCGCTCTCGACGATCGGGCAGGGGACCCTCCAGGATCCCGAGGGCCTCTCGTTCTCGAGCGCCGGAACCCTTCTCGTGGCCGACGGGAACCGCATCCTCGAATGCGATCTCGAGCGTGAGATCTGGACGGTGCGGGGAGATACGAGCGCGCACACAAAGAGGCTCGTGCAGCAGGCCTCTACCGTGAACGGCGACGTTCTCGGCGCGGACTTCGACCAGAGCAGGGTCGTGCTTCTCTCCGACGTCACCACCCTCTACTCGGGGCTCGTCGTGCGTGTCGACCGGGTGAACTCGGTGAAGTTCCCCGAGGTGTACGCGGACGTCTCGGTGGAGAACAGGTACGGGAAGCCCGTGGCAGGGCTCGGCATCGAGAATTTCATCGTCACGGAGGCGCTCGCCGGCGTCCGTTCACCCGCCCTGGTGGTCGCGAACACCCAGGTGAAGACAGCGGACGTGTCCCTCCTGCTGGAGAAGTCTCCAGCGATGGAAACGACGCGTTCCGACGTCGAACAGGCCGTGGAGGATCTCTACGGGCTCGTGACGCAGACGGGCCGGATCAAGTCCATCTCGGCCGCGGAGAAACCCGCTCGAGAGGCCGACTTCGGGGAAACACGCCTGCGTTTCGTGCGCCAGAGCCTCCAGGCACCGACCTCCGCACGGTGGCGCTTCGACCTGGGTGCCCGGTTGGCGGGGGATGAGATCATCACCACCGTGTCGGGAGCACGGAGGGCAGTGGTGTTCTTCACCAGCGGCACGCTCGGGCAGCGGCCGTTCACGACGTATTCGGTTCTCGAGATCGCCGATTACCTGCGAAACAATGCCATCGGGTTCTACCCCGTCATCTTCGGGACCCAGGCGCCCGACGACGACCTCTCGTACCTCGCCGCTGCGACGGGCGGAAAGATCTCCCGCGTCTCAGCCGCCGGCGGAATGCAGGAAGTAGTCCGCGACGTCACGGCGCGTGTCGGGCCGATCTATACGCTTCGTTTCACCTCGGTCACGCCTGCCGATTTTGGAGACCGCTATATCCCTCTGGAGATCCAGGTCTCGGTGCAGAAGGCGAGCGGCAGGGACGAGTCGGGGTACTACGCGCCGGCGACCACCGCGCTGCCTTCAAAGTGAAAAAGCACGGGCCGCGTGCCCGTGCTCCTCTGCGCTTCATCGCGCGTCACGCGCGCAGGAAAGCCTTGATCTTCTCAGCGGCGCTCGCCGCGTCCGGCGCGTACCCGTCGGCGCCGATCTCCCGCGCGTACTGGTCCGTGAGCGGCGCTCCACCTACCATGAATTTCACCTTTTTCCGCAGCCCTTCCTTCTCGAACCTGTCGATGACCTCCTTCATGCCCGTCATCGTCGTGGTGAGGAGGGCGGACATCCCGATGGTCTTGGCGTCCGGGTTGTCCTTCAGGCCCTGGACGAACTTGTCCGCCGAGACGTCGATCCCGAGGTCTACGACCTCGATCCCGGCGCCCTGGGCCATCATCTTGACGAGGTTCTTGCCGATGTCGTGCAGGTCACCCTTCACCGTCCCCAGGAGCATCTTGCCCACCGGCTTCACCCCGGCCTTCACCAGCTCGGGCTTGAGGATGTCCATGCTTGCGTTCATCGCCCGTGCGGCGATCAGCACCTCAGGAATATAGATCTCGTTGCACTTGAACCGCTGGCCCACCTTGTCCATTCCGTCCAGGAGGCCCTTGTTGAGGATTTCTCCCGCGGAGCTCTTTTCCGCCAGCAGGGCGGTCGTGAGCTCCTTCGCCTTGGGAGCATTGCCTTTCTGGATCGCTTCTGACAGTTCCTGATAGGTTGCCACGTCAGACCTCCTTGCAGAATCAGCTGAGATGGAGTACGTCAGGCCCGCGCTTTTTGTTGCCACGAATTGCTGGAAATGATACTCTGGACTTCCATCATGATAGAGGAGTATCTCGGTGTCAAGAGGACGACCGGAATTCGACCGCGAACGCTGTAAGGGCTGCACGCTCTGCATCGGAGCGTGCCCGGAAAAAATACTCGCCATGTCACGGGACAGATTCAACCGCCAGGGGGTGCCGTACGCGGAATGCTTCGACGAGTCCCGGTGTACCGCCTGCCTGTCCTGCGCGATAATCTGCCCGGACATGGCCATCCGGATCTTCAGGCTCGTGACGGTCGGCGGGGAGTAGCACATGGGTGTGATTCTCATGAAAGGCAACGAGGCAATCGGCGAATCGGCCATCATCGCCGGCTGCCGCCACTATTTCGGCTATCCCATCACCCCGCAGAACGAGCTGCCCGCCTACATGGCCGCACGGCTTCCCAAGGTGGGCGGCACATTCCTGCAGGCCGAGAGCGAAGTGGCGGCGATCAACATGGTGTTTGGCGCATCTGCCGCCGGCGCGCGCGTCATGACTTCCTCCTCGTCACCCGGGGTCAGCCTCAAGATGGAAGGGATATCCTACCTCGCGGGTGCCGAGCTTCCCGCCGTCGTGGTGAACATGATGCGCGGCGGCCCGGGGCTCGGCAACATCGCGGGGGCCCAGGGAGACTATTTCCAGGCCGTGAAAGGCGGCGGGCACGGCGACTATCACAGCATCGTGCTCGCGCCCAGCACCGTGCAGGAGCTCGCCGACCTCACGGGAAAGGCCTTCGATCTGGCCGACCAGTACCGCATCGTGGTCATCCTCCTGGGGGACGGCTTCACCGGCCAGATGTCGGAGCCCATCACCCTGCCGGAGCCGTCCGGGAAGACCTTCGACAAGAGCCAGTGGACGCTCTCGGGCGCGAAGGGAAGGGACCCTCACGTCATCGCCTCCATGCGCCTGAATCCGGAGAACGCCCTGGAGCTGCTCAACCTGAGGCTGCAGGCCAAGTACCGACAGATCGAGAAGAGCGAGACGATGTGGGAGGCGGTGAGCGTCGAGGACGCAGAGTACCTTCTCGTCGGCTTCGGGCTCTCGGCGCGGATCTGCAAGTCCGCAGTGGGCGTGCTGCGAAAGGCGGGGGTGAAAGCCGGGCTTTTCCGGCCCATCACGCTGTGGCCGTTCCCCACCGGGCAGCTTGCCGCGGCCGCCGAGGGAAAGAAGAAGTTGCTGGTCGTGGAGATGAACGCGGGACAGATGGTGCAGGATGTGCGGCTCTCCGTGCGAGGCGCGCCGGTGGATTTCCTCGGCACCCTCGGGGGTGCGACGCCGCGGGTGGACGCCATCGTGGAAAGGATCACAGGCCATGCCGGTTAGTACAGTTCAGGAAAAGGTCGTCTACGACCGGCCCCGGTCCCTGGCGGATGTGCCCAACCACTACTGTCCCGGGTGCGGTCACGGGATCATCCACAAGCTTCTCGCCCAGTGCATCGACGAGCTGGGAATCCAGGAGTCCACGATCCTCGTGGCCCCGGTGGGATGCTCGGTGCTTGCCTACAATTACCTCCGCGTGGACGGCTGCGAGGCGGCGCACGGCAGGGCCCCCGCGGTGGCCACCGGCATCAAGAGGGTGCATCGCGACAAGACGGTGATCGCCTACCAGGGCGACGGGGACCTCCTTGCCATCGGCACGGCGGAAACAATTCACGCGGCCAACCGGGGCGAGAAGATCACCGTGATCTTCGTGAACAACGCGATCTACGGGATGACCGGCGGACAGATGGCGCCGACGAGCCTCCAGGCGCAGAAGACCAAGACGTCTCCCTACGGCCGCAATCCCGCGGACGTCGGGTTCCCCATCCGGGCGTGTGAGCTCCTGAACACCCTCCAGTCGCCGGCCTTCATCGAACGCTGCGCCGTGAGCTCGGTAAAGACGATCCTCAAGACCAGGAGGGCCATCATGAAGGGCCTGCGCAACCAGGTGGAAGGAAAGGGGTACTCATTCATCGAGATCCTGTCCATGTGCCCGACGGGATGGGGCATGGAGCCGCGCGAGGCTGTCTCCTGGGTGGAGGCGGAGATGGTTCCCGCATTCCCGCTGGGGAACCTGAGAGACCGGTAGGGGGACGCGATGTACGAAGGCATCTTCTTCGCCGGTTTCGGGGGCCAGGGCATCATCCTGGCGGGCAGGATCGTCTGCCTCGCCGCCATGGGGGAGGGAAAGCACGTCTCGCACATCCCCTCGTACGGGGCGGAGATGCGGGGAGGTACCGCCAACTGTTCCGTCGTCGTGTCCGACGAGGAGATTGGTTCCCCGCTCGTGCCGCAGCCGGATGTCTGTGTCGTCATGAACACCCCTTCGCTGCTGAAGTTCCAGCCCATTGTGAAGCCCGGAGGGCTCCTGATCTGGAACGAATCCCTCATCGACATTGCGCCAGAGAGGACCGACATCGATATCCTGGCGGTGCGCGCGAACGACATCGCGGAATCCGCCGGCTCGTACCGTTCGGCCAACATGGTCATGCTCGGCGCGCTGCTCAAGCGCCGGCCCTCGGTCGCGTCGATGAACGCCGTGCTCGCCGTGCTGGACGAGGCGGTGTCGGCGCGTCACCGGGAGCTCAACCAGGTGAACAGGAAGGCGCTCGCCGGCGGTTATGACAAGGCATAGAGGGGAGCCTGCGCTCAGATTCCTCTTCTGGCGGACCGACTTCGTCGGCATCGCCATGGTCGTGACAGGGGTATTCTTCCTCCTTGTGAACTTCAAGGTCATTCCCGCCAGCGACTTTGTCGTGCCCCGTGTCCTCGGGATCCTTTTCACAATGGTCGGGCTCATCTTCCTCTTCTTTTCGGGGGCGGGCAGGTGGCTGACCTGGTTCGTGATCCCCGCCGGCGCATTCCTCACCCTGGGCATGGTGACGCTCGTCTTCGGGTGGAACAGGTTCTTCAGCCCGGACGCGGCGAGCCTCTTTTCCCTTGGCTTCGGGCTGACCTTTCTCACCCTTTTCTATTTCAGGCGGGGACACTGGTGGGTGCTCATCCCGTCCGGCGTGTTCATCGGACTGTCCATCTGGGTCGAGATGGTGAGCCGGTTTCCCGTCATCGGGTGGCACCCCATCGCGCCGCTTCTCTGCCTCGGCATCTCCTTCCTCGTGATCTGGCTCTACTCGGTGCAGAAGCAGCGCATGAAATGGAGCCTCCTGGTGGGCGCGCTCATCGCGAGCGGGTCCTTTCTCTACCTGCTGGGCATCCTGCTCGCTCGCTGGAGCATCCTCTGGCCTGTGATCCTGCTGCTCGCCGGGCTGCTCTTCCCCTTGTGGGTGATGCTCGCGGGGCGCAAGACGAAGGAGGAAGAGTGATCGCGGCAAAACTCCGCGAGGCGCGCATGAGAAGGAAGGCCCGCTGGGAAGCCCTCTGCCGTCGCTGCGGGCTGTGCTGCTACGAGAAGGAGTACCGCGGGATGACCGTCGTCACGAACTTCAGTCGTCCGTGCCGGCACCTGGACACCGCCTCGCGGCTGTGCACCGTCTACGAGAGCAGGTTCGAGTCCTGCGCGCAGTGCAGAAAGATGACGATCCTGCACGCGATGTTCGTCCATTGGTTGCCGCCGGCCTGCGGCTACGTCCGGCGCTATCGCCTGCGGAGGACCGCGGGCAGGAGGCGGCTCGCATGACCAGGTTGACGTTTCTCGGCGCCGCCCGCAGCGTGACCGGGTCCCGGTTCCAGCTCTCAACGGATTCCTCGAACCTGCTCGTCGACTGCGGCCTGAACCAGGAACGCGACATGCAGGAGAGGAACTGGGAGCCGTTCCCCATGCCGCCCGACCGCATCGACGAGGTGCTTCTCACCCATGCGCATCTCGATCACTGCGGCCTCCTTCCCCGGTTGCTGCACGAGGGGTTTCGCGGCAGGATCTACGCCACCGGTCCGACCGCCGAGATCGCCCGCATCGTCATGCTCGATTCCGCCCGGCTGCAGAGGGAAGACGTCGAGCAGAAGAGGCGCCGGCACGAGCGGGAGAAAAGGAAAAGCCCGCGCCCGCTGCTGCCCCTGTACGACGAGAAGGACGCGGAAAACGCCGCGTCGCTCTTCCAGGCCGTGCGCTACGGGGAGATCGTCAGCCTGAAAGGCGGCGTGGAAGCCGAGTTCTTCGAGGCGGGCCACATCCTGGGCTCCGCGTCGATTCGCGTGCGCGTGCGCGAGAATGGCTCATCCCGCACGATCCTGTTCTCGGGCGACATCGGCCGCTGGGGCAGGCCCATCATCAACGATCCCCATCCCTGCAGCCAGGCAGACTACGTGCTGATGGAATCGACATACGGCGACAGGCTGCACGGCGACGACGCACGAATCGGGACGACGCTGCAGAAGATCGTGGCGGACACCGTGCTGCGCGGGGGCAACATCGTCATTCCGAGCTTCGCCATCGAGCGCTCACAGGAAGTTCTCTACTACCTGAACGCCCTGCTCAGGGACAACCTCATCCCGCACCTCCTGGTGTTTCTCGACAGCCCGATGGCGACGAGGGTCAACGACGTGTTCGCCCACTGGCCCGACTATTTCGATCCGGAGATGAGGAGGCTGATCAGCGAGAACCGCTCGCCGTTCGACCTGCCGGGCCTCGTGCTTGCCCGCAGCAGGGAGGATTCGAAGGCGATCAACAGGATCACCGGCAGCGCGATCATCATTGCGGGGGCCGGCATGTGCACCGGCGGCCGCATCAAGCATCATCTCGTGCGAAACATCAGCCGCCGCGAGAGCACGATCCTTTTTGTCGGCTACCAGGCCGAGGGGACCCTGGGCCGGCTGATCGTGGAGGGCGCCCCCAGGGTCCGCATCCTCGGGGAGACGCTCCCGGTGAAGGCGCGCGTGGAGAGAATCGAAGGCTTTTCCGCCCACGCGGACAGGGACGAGCTCCTCCGGTGGGCCTCCGCGATC
>JBEKXR010000203.1:0-7019 GCA_049511935.1 Spirochaetia bacterium
AAACGGAGCAACGATGCTTTTCTTTGCCCGGAGGACGGCCTTGCCATCTCCCTTGATGCCCTGGCCAATGAGAATGGAGCGTTCCGAGGAGAGCACCGCGGCTTCCACCGTTTCCTCTACCTCGATGTCGCCGGCGGCGAGGACGCGAAACCCCGCCTGGACAGAGCCTTTCACACGCACGATGCCCGGGAAGTTCACGTTGCCGCTGCCCATGTCCACGTCGCCTTCAATGGTATGAATCTGTTGAACCGCGATCAGGGAACCGTCGCGAACCAGCTCTCCGTCGGTCTCCGCGTAAAATTTAAGGCTCCCGTCAGTCTGCCGTACGGCCGATACCCCGCGTCCCGCCTGAAGGCTGTTCAGAGAGCCAGGCGGAGGGGGGACCGGCTTCCCGGTGATGTCCCAGGAATCCAGTCCCTCAAGGGGCGGAGGCCTCACCGTGGCCAGGTGAACGCCTTTTCCCACGTGCGTGATCCTGTCCTGGGTGCGAAAATCAGCGGTGCCATCCGCGCGGAGCGTCACCGCCTTTCCCGTGGCAAGACGGATGTGGAAAGTCACCAGTTCCTCGGTCCCTGGCTCCGGCCTCTTGCCCTGGGCGATCAGGACATTGGAAAGCGCCTTTCCCCGCGCAATGATGTCCAAGGCCTTGACAAGCCGCCCCTCGTCGAGGCCGCGCACGATGCCGGCCTCCTGGATCCGCGATCTCACCTCCTGCACGTCGATCGACGAGCCCGTCCCGCGGGAGGGAGTGAAGCCGAGATATCCCTTCATCTTGTCGTCGGAGATGGTGATGCGCAGCTCCGCATCCCGGTGGGGTCTCACGCGCAGAAGAATGGTCATGCCGTGGCTTCCTTTTTCCAGGAGACCCTCTTCCACGGCGACGACAAGTTCACGCCGCTGCTGGAGACCTTCGAACAGGCGCACCTCCGGGGTGGCGCCCTTCAAGCCCGGCACCACCGCGCCGAACACGTCGACACCGGAAGGGCCCGCGGCTCCCGGTACGACCCGCAGCACGGCCATTTCGGCGGTCACGCGGCCCACCGTCTCCACGCTTTCCAGGGGAAACTCCGCCAGGGATGCAATGCCGGAGAGCGCTGAGGTATTGGCCACGCTCAAAGCGCGGATCTGCTTGGACTCCTCGGTCGGCAGGAACTTCGCCAGCCACTCCACGCCGCCGTCCTTCCCCCGCGCGGGAGCCTGACCCGCAGCGAGGTGATAGTCGACGAGCTCCGTCTCAGCGCTCTTGAAAAAGGCCTGAATGTCATGACGAACCGTTTCTCCTTTGTACCTTCTGACCTTGCTCTCCCTTATGGCGTCGCTGACACCGGCCAACGTCAGCGGCCGTCCACCTCCTCGACCTTTGCGAAGCGTGAGAGTCGCGTTGAGCTTGTCGGGCGACACGGTGACCGTGACAAGCCCGTCGGCGGAGGGGGTGAGCGGCTTTTTTGCAAAGGGAGTCTTCGATGCCGCGGCATCACGCAGAAGCGCTCCTATTTCGGCGGGGCTGAGAAGCCCTGCAGGGGTGAAGCCCAACTTCACGGCTCTTGCGATGATGTCATCCGCGGTCGGGGCAGGAGCGGCCGCATCGCCCGGCTCGAACGAGAGCAGGCAGGTGGCCCCGTCGGGAGAGGCCGTGATTCCCACCGCGTGATCGCGGAATGCAACCACGTCGCACCAGGTTGCCCCCTTGCGCAGGAAGCCGGCGGCTGTCGCTCTCACTTCGCTCCCCGTGCGCGCGAGCCCCTCACAGAAGAGGAACACCGGCAGGTCCGCGCGCCGCGGGGGAACGAGCCTGCCGAAGACGGTCTTTCCTTCCTTGCCAGGCTTGCCCGGTCGGATTTTCGCAATCAGAGTGCCTTTCTCAACGAAACCAGTTGCCATGACAGCGGGATCGATCGGCACATTCTCCCGTACGAGCTTCTTCTCCACCACGACGACCACTTCCTCCTGGGGCGGGAGGAACGGGAGAACGGGTTTCTTGAGGACCTTTTTCTCCTTCTTTACCCTCTCCTCGCGCACGCGGAAGCCTACCGGTTGAGGCGCCTTTGCGAGCACGGTCTCCGAAACTTTTTCCAGGCGCTGTGGAATGGGAAGAGGCTCGAAGTCAACGCCTTCCGGCTCGGGGGGCCGGGGCAGGACTCCCGCCGCGGCAACGAAGCTGACAGGCTCGGCCTTCTTGCGGGACAGAGCGCGGAATGCCTTTTCGATGGCCTCCGTGTCTATGCCTTCGCGCACGCGTTTCTTGTCGAGGACTGCGAGCAGGCTCTCGACCGAGAGATCCGCGCCGTTCTCGTCCGGCACGATCGTCACGCGCACCTCGAGGCCCTGCTCGTCGATCTCCAGCTTCAGATCGCCTTTGACAAACATCACCTGGTCTCTCGCGCCTTGCGCATCATGGGAGTCGATTCAAAGAATAAGGGATGGCACGACATCCTGCAAGGGTGAGCACCGCGGCGTGCCGGGTCAATCCAAGTCGCCAATCCAGGTCGGCAAAGCGTTCCAGGCCGTGCTATCATGCACACAGGTGCAAGAGGGGGGCGGTGATGCGATTGAGGCTGCTTCTGGTTGTTCTTGCGTGCGCGGGAATGGCGGCGTATGGAGAGGAGTTCAGCGCCGCGCAGGTCCGATTCTATTCCTCCGCCGCACGGGCCGTCGATGTCGAGCTGTCGCGTTTCGGCACGTACACCGCGCTGGCGGATGGGACGGAAGGCAACTCCGTGCGCGTTCTCGATGAAAACTGGGAGCTGCTCTGGCGGCACCGCCAGCAGGTCTACTGGGCAGGCACCTTCAAGCACGCGTCGATTCTGCAGTTTGCGCCCGACGAATCGTTTCTGATTTTCCCCGCATATCGCACGGAGAACGACATTGCGCTCGTGAACCCGAGGACGGGTGACCCCATCTCTGTTCTCACCGACCACACCGGCACGGTCGATTGCATGCGATTGAGCCACGATGGGACACGCCTGGTGAGCAGCTCGTACAAGGAAGTGTTTCTCTGGATTCGCGAGGGAACTGGTTTCAAGGTCGTCGACAAGCTCGCGAATAACGAGGCCTCGATTTCCTCGATCGCTTTCTCCCCGGACGGCGCGCTGGTAGCCTTGAGCGAATACGAGCAGACCAAGCGCCGCATCGTTCTCTACCAGGTGAGCGGGAATCGCTTCGCGCCGCTCGCCAAGTTCGAGAATGAAGAGAACAACCTGGGCCACGAATACGGACAGGCCGTCTTTTCGCCGGACGGCCGCTGGATCGCGGCAGGATATGCGGACACTCTCAAGGTTTTCCAGCGCGCGGGGGAGACATTCCGCCTTGCGCAGACTACGCCCCCTATCGAGCTCGGCTCCGTGGACAGCGTCGCGTTCTCTCCTGACAGCACGCTCCTGCTCACCGGATGCTATCAGGACATCCGTGCATGGCGGCTTGCCGCCGGGACGTGGAAGCCGGAGGCGACCTTCACGCCGCACCATGACCTGGTCCGCGACATGAAGTTTTCAATCGACGGGACAAAGCTCGCCATCGCGGGTCGCAGCGACACGAACGCCCTGGGGCTCTGGAGCGTGAAGGGGGTCGGCCCCTCTCCCGCGGGGACGCTTCTGTCCCTGCTCCAGGGCAGGATCTCCGCCGCGCAGAAGCGCTTCCTGGATGATGAGTTGGCGCGACGAATCGTCTCCGCGCTTGAGGCCGCCGACATCGCCCCCCGCGACATGTTCGAGACGGAAGCGGAATATGCGGCGCGCCGGGCCAGGGCTCAGGTGCAGGCTGCGGCCCTGCTGCAGGAGGAGACGGAGAAGCATTTTTCGGCCGAGCGCGTGCCGCTGAAAGGCGCACTGTACGAGGTCTCGGTCCCGCTGCAGGCGCAGGGGAGTTATGCCATCGATTCGCGCACGTACACATTCCGATTCATGGATACGGAGGCGACGCTGAAGCTCGAGCGCGATCCTGCCCGGGAGCTGTATCAGAACTGGCAGCGGGCACGTGTGCGTGCCGTGCGGATGGAGACTGCCGACGGGAAGACTTATGCCGATTTCCGGCTCGCGCTTCCCGTCTCCGCCCTGCAGTTCCCGCTGGGATTGTCGGAGAATCCTTTCACGGGCGAAAAGCTCGACCGCTACGGAGCTCACGTTCCCAGTGTTTCGGTCGGTCCGGATCTACTGATGCGCAATCTCGACATCCAGGGCGTTTTCCCCGCTCTCTACCGTTACTATGCCGAGCACTCGATAGGCCAGGTGACGCTGCAGAACACGGGGTCGAGCACGATCACCGGCCTCTCTGTCCGTTTCTTCGCCCCGGGGCTCATGAAAACGCCCACTGATGCGCCGGTGTCCCCGGCTCTCGGCGTGGGGCAGAGCATCGATGTCGGAATTCGCGCCATTTTCGATTCCACGGTCCTCGATCGCAGTGAAGGGATCTCGGTTCCTGCGGAGCTGACCGTCCAATACAGCTCGGGGGGTAAGTCCTACACGGAAGTCGTGACAAGGCCCGTCGGGATCCTCAATCGCAATGCGCTGCGCTGGACCGACGACAGAAAAGTCGGTGCTTTCATGGTCATCAACGATCCCGCTTTTCTCCGATTCAGCGGGCAAGTGATGGGAATGGTGGATGACACGACCACCGCACTTCTCACCAGGAATTTCCTTTCCGCGGTCAGGATGTTCGAGGCCCTGGAAGCCGCGGAGCTGCGCTATGTCGTGAATCCCGCCAGCCCGTACGAATCCCTCTCACGCGACAGTACGGCCATCGACTTTGTCCGCTTCCCCGTCGAAACACTGGACGCCAAGTCGGGGGATTGCAGCGACCTCTCCGTGCTGTACGACAGCCTGCTCGAGTCAGTTGGCGTGGATACGGCATATATCACCACGCCGGGCCACATATTTACCGCGTTCAAAATCGGCATTTCCCCCGAGATGGCATCACGTCTGTTCGCCGCTCCTGAAGACACCATCGTCCGGGATGACTCCACCTGGATTCCCGTCGAGACAACCCTTGTCGACCAGGGGTTCATGAAGGCGTGGCAAACGGCCGCCGTCGAGTGGCGGGAAGGGAAAGCCAACGGAGTCGTCGGCTTTTTCACAACAAAGGAGGCGTGGCAGTCATACGCGCCGTCAGGATTTGTCGGCACGCAGTCCAGCGCAATCCCGGCGCGCGAGCGCGTCGTGGAGTTGTTCACCCGTGAGCTGAATGCCTTCCGTGCGGCGGCTCTAGGACCTCGGGAGAAAGAGATCATGGACCGGTTGCAAAAGACTCCGTCTTCCGTCGATGAGAACCGGCTCGGCGTTCTGTACGCGCAGTTCGGATTGCTCACAAAGGCCCTCGAGCGATTCCAGAGCGCCATCTCGACGAAGGCATACCTCCCCGCAATGGTAAATGCGGCGAACGTCTACACAATCCAGCAGGACTACGGCCGCGCTCAGGAATATCTGAAGCGTGCCCAGCAGCTGGAGCCAGACAACGCCCGTGTCCTCATCGCGCTTGCCTTCTCCCTCCTGCAGAGCGGCAACACGTCGGATGCGAAGAGCACATTCGAGCGGGCGAGCAAAATCGACCCCGCACTTGCCTTCCGTTACCCGCTGAGCGGCGCAACCACCGCGCCCGCCGAACGGGGACGTGCGGCCCGCGAGGGCAAGGCTTCAGAGTTGTTCGGCGTGGAGTGGGTCGAATGACCCGGCACCACTCAGGAGTTCAATGGGCTCTCGCAGGGGTCGCTCACAAGGTGAAGATCACACCCAGGCCTGTGACGAAATCCGGCCCCATACTTCCGACATCAAATTGGAAAGCGGCACGTCCCATAAAAGAAAAAGAAAGGCCGGTTGACCAGTCGATGCTCCACGCATTCTGGGGGAAGACCGCCGAACCTCCGATGACCGGGCCGCTGGCGATGCCGTAATCGTCATAGTAGTTTCCATTGATGTACCCGTAAGGGCCATACCCAACGGCAACATCCCAGGTGATGACCGGCCCCAGGTGAAGATGCGCTGTTCCCATGGCGGCAAGCGCCCACCAGCCGGTGCTGATGTGGACTCCGTCATACGGGTAGTATCCCTGGCTGTCCGTTACACCGGGAGTGCCGAGATCCCAAGAGGATAAAGAGAGAGAACCCTTTGCTGCGAAACCAAGCTCAAGAGGCCAGTGTCGAACAGCGCGGTATTCAACAGCGGCAGAGAGCAAGAGATCGGCTGAGCTGTTGTTCTGAACCGGAACGGTAAAGCTGGGAGCAACAAGCCCAAACGTGCTCGAGGCAGTGCCAAACCCTGCAGCGATGGTTGCCCACATGCGATCACAAAAGGCAGGCAGTGCTCCCAGAAGGAAAACGACAACCGTGGCCAGCGCCACACGAATCAGATTTTTCGTTGTATGCTCCCGGCTTTTCATTGCGAGTTTCTCCTGTCGTCTCTTGGGATCCACCAGGGAGGCTCCGATTGGGGAGCGACAGGGGCAAGGCGCGGCTGACGATTGATCTCCGGCTGCCTTGATGGCTGGATGGCCGTTCCGGGCTGCCCTGCAGGCTGCCGTGGCTGGACTGATGGCTGCATGGTAGTCCCGGGCTGCCCTGCAGGCTGCCGGGCAGGCTGCCGCGGCTGGATTGATGGCTGCATGGTGGTCCCGGGCTGCCCTGCAGGCTGCCGTGGCTGGATTGATGGCTGCATGGCAGTTCCGGGCTGCCTGGCGCCCGGCCGTCGAGGTTCGTTTCCCCCCGCTTGCGTCTGAGGTGAGAGGGATGGTTGCGCGACACCTTTTCTCTGGTATCCAGGCGTCACGACGCTGACTGGCGAGCGAACAGCGGGAGCCGATCGTCTCAAGTTGGACAGTGTTCCTGCGTCGAGCGGTTGGCCAGGATGAGCCGCAAGGGGTTGCTGAAGCACCGCAAAGGGAACTGGCTGGGGTGGCGGAGACAGCCGGGCCACCACTGGCCGAGACACCACCGAGGCGGGAGGCTGGGCAATCGGGCCACGAGAGGCAACGGAACTACCAAGGAAGCTCTCTCGCTGCGGAATGAGCGGCGCAACAGCCCCCCGCACCGGAGC
>JBEKXR010000204.1:0-7008 GCA_049511935.1 Spirochaetia bacterium
ACCGCCCAGCTCCTCGAAGCCGACTCACAGTTCCGGGACCTCGCGCGCGCCAGGGACCTGTACAGCGGAATCCTGACCAGCCATCCCGAGAGCGCGTTTGCTGACACGGCACGCCAGCGGTTGCAGTACATCGACCGGCATTTCATCCAGGTGAGGTAACGCTGACTGCCCCCGCGGAAAACGGTATACTGCGTCCCCCATGCGCCGATCGTTCTCCGGAGCCGCGTGCGTTCTCCTGGCCGTCGCCCTCTCATCGTGCGGCTCGACGCGTCCTCTGAAGGAAACGAGCCCAGTCAGGATCGGGATGTATGCCGACCTCAGCTCCACAGGGGCGCGCGATGGCAACGACGCGCTGAAGGGCGCCGAGCTTCGAATCGACAAGGTAAACGCATCGGGCGGCATCGGCGGCCGCCCGATCGAGCTTCTCGTCCGGGATATGAAGCAGAGCGCCACGGAGGCGGTCAAGGCATTCACCCAGCTTGCCCAGGAAGAAGGTGTCTGTGCGGTGATAGGCTCCATCGTTCCGAACTCGGGACTCGCAGTGAGCCCCGTGGCGGACTTGTCGAGGGTGCCCCTGGTGTCCCTCAGCATCGACGATCGCGTGACCAATCCCGACATGAAACCCGAGAACCCGGAGCCGACGGCGCCCGTCCGCCAGTTCGCATTTCTCCTGCAGCCGTCCGCAACCCAGACGGCCGCCTCTTTCGCCGGCTATGCCGTGGAGCACTTCATGTTGAAGCGGTATGCCACGCTCTACGATCCCGCAAATCCCGTCTCGGTCATGCAGGCCCATTCGTTTGAAAACGTGCTGAAGAGATCGGGCCGGATCGTCGCCGCCTCCGTTACACTGCCGGAAGGCGACCTGGCGGCACCCCTGCGCACGCTCCGTGAAGCGGGAATCGACGCGGTGTACGTCTGCGCTTCCACGGAGAAGAATGCGGCGGCGGCAAAGGGCATTCGTGAAGCCCTGCCGCAGGCGGTCCTGCTTGGCAATCAGGCCTGGTATGCGCCGCTCGCCACACAGGCCGGTGAAGCAAAATCCGCCTCCAGCGATGCAAAATCCGCCTCCAGCGATGCAAAATCCGCCTCACCTGAGGCTGAATCCTCTTTCGGCGTCGCGGCCAATAATGCGTGGTTCTGCATGCCGGTCTCTCCCAACGATCCGGGGCTCGCCGACATCGCTCCCTCTTTCGTCTCCAGGTTTGGGGCAAAGCCACGCCCTGCCGTGGTCCCCGGCTGGGATGCGGCAGGGCTCATCATCGCTGCGGTCCGCAAGGCAGGGACAACCAGCGCGCCGAATGTGCGCGATGCTCTCGAGCAGCTGACCGGCTTCCGAGCCCTTCAGGGGACGTTCGACATGGACAGGAAAGCGCACAAGCCTGCATTCCTCCCCGTGGCGATCATGCGCATCATGGACGGCGCATATGTCACGGCGGAGCCCCGGTACGTGTACAAGCCCCCGCGGGCTCCTTGACACTGTCGTGGAAGCTCGGTATATATTTGCCTGTTTTACAATTAGGAACCATGGGGGCGCACCTGGCTGCCCCGAAAAGAACGGACACGAATGCTTGACAGATTGAGCGGCAAGCTGGGCGATCTGATCCGTCAGATCGGCGGCAAGGCGCATATTTCCGAAAAGAACATCCAGGACGCCATCAACGAGATCAAGATCGCCCTCCTCGAGGCCGACGTGAGTCTGCGCGTCGTACGCCGGTTCGTGAACCAGGCGACCGAGGAGGCGCTCGGAGAGAAGGTCCTGCGCTCGGTGACGCCGGGCCAGCAGTTCGTCAAGATCCTGTACGACAGGATGGTGGCGCTCCTCGGCGGGGAAAACCAGGGCCTGGCGCTCAAGGGACCGGACACGCAGTCGGTGATCCTCCTCGCGGGGCTCCAGGGCTCGGGAAAGACCACCACCGCCGCGAAGCTGGCGCTGCACCTGAAGCAGAAGGGGAGGAAACCCCTCCTCGTGGCCGCTGACCTGCTTCGTCCCGCCGCGGTCGAGCAGCTCGCCGTCCTCGGCGAGAAGGCCGGCGTCGAGGTTCACCGGGAAGCGGCGGGAAATCCTGTCCGTGTCGTGGAGGGGGCGCTCGCGCGCGCGAAGCGAGAGCAGTTCGACGTGGTGATCGTCGACACGTCCGGCCGGCTGCAGGCGGACGAGGCCCTCATGGCGGAGCTCGTGCGGATCCGGGACGCCTGTCATCCCTCCGAAGTGCTGCTGGTCGCGGATGCGATGACCGGGCAGAACGCGGTAGAGATCGCGAAAGAGTTCGACGCGAAGGTGACGCTCACGGGCGTCATCCTCACCAAGTTCGACTCCGACACCCGCGGCGGGGCGGCCCTGTCCGTGAAGAGCATCACGGGAAAGCCCATCAAGTTCGTCGGTGTGAGCGAGAAGCTGGACGGGCTCGAGGCCTTCCATCCCGAAAGGATCGCCTCCCGTATCCTCGGCATGGGCGACGTGGTTACCCTGGTGGAGAAGGCCCAGGCCACGATGGAGCGGGGTGAGGCCGAGGAGCTGCAGGAGAAACTGGCCTCCGAGAGCTTCACCCTGGAGGACATGCTCGACCAGTACCGCCGGATGAGAAAGATGGGCAGCCTCCAGTCGCTGATGGAATTGATCCCCGGGCTGAAAGGCACGGGAGCGGAGGAGAAGATCGATGAGGCCGGGATGAAGCGCGAGGAGGCGATCATCCTTTCCATGACCCCGGCGGAGCGGAAGAATTACCGCATCGTCGGCCCCCGACGCAGGACGCGCGTGGCGCGCGGCAGCGGCACCTCGGTGTTCGAGGTGAACAGGTTCTTGAAAAAGTTCGAGAAGACGTGTCTCATGATGAAGAAGATGTCGAAGAACTCGAAATACCAGGCCCAGGTGCTGTCGCAGCTCGGCGGCACAGAAGGAGGACGCCGATGAGCGTGCGTATCAGGCTGAAGAGGTTCGGAACGAAGAAGAGGCCCTTCTACCGGATCGTCGTGATGGATTCCCGCACCCCGCGCGACGGGCGCGTTCTCGAAGAGATCGGGCTCTACCATCCCATCGAGAAGCTGGAGAAGCAGGTGTCTGTGAACGAGGCGAAGGTGAAGGACTGGATTGCCCGCGGCGCCACGCCGTCGAACACAGTGAAGCAGCTCCTGAACCGCAAGCCGGTCAGTGCATAGAGGACGCGCGGTCGAAAGGAGAGATCCGTGGAAAAGGATCTGGTCGAGTACATTGCGAGGACCCTCGTGGACGACCCGGCCGGGGTCGTCGTGAACGTGATCGAGGGAGAGAAATCCACGATCCTAGAGCTGAAGGTGGCGGACGCGGACATCGGGAAGGTGATCGGGAAGCACGGCCGCATCGCCAAGGCGGTCAGGACACTCCTGAGCGCCGCCTCAACGAAGGCGGGGAAGCGGGTGGTGCTCGAGATCCTGGATTGACCGAAGATACTCCGCCTCCGGCGGCGCGAGATACTCCGCCTCCGGCGGCGCGGGGGAAGTCCGCCTCCGGCGGCGCCGGGGAAGTCCGCCTCCGGCGGCGCGGTGGAGCGGCATTGAGCCGGGGAGAGAAAGCCGCGGAGCCCTCCGCATACCTCGCGGTCGGCGTCATCGCGTCAACCCACGGAATCGGCGGCGAGCTGAAGGTGAAGAGCCTTTCGGGCCAGATCGGGCACCTCCTTGCGCTCCGCCGGGTCGTCCTGAGGAAGGGATACGTCGAGATGCCGGCGGATTTCGAGTGGGTGAGGAGGCAGGACCCCGGAGTCATCGTGAAGGTCGCGGGTCTGGACACGCCGGAAAAAGCCCGTGCCCTGGTGGGCAGCGAAATATGGGTGCCGAGGGCGGCGGCGGCGCCGCTCGATGACGACGAGTACTACGCGGCGGACCTCTGTCGCTGCAGCCTGTGGTTCGGCGAGGAGGTGGTTGGCGCCATACGCTCGGTCTGGGAAGGAGGGCCGGCGCAGCTCCTGGAGGTCGTGGGGAATGAGGGAAAGACCTGGCTCATCCCCTTCTCGGAGCACTTTATCGGGGACGTGGATCTGGCGGCCGGGCGGGTCAGTCTGAAAGATGATGAGATCATTCGATGACGGTCACGATCCTGACGCTTTTCCCGGGGCTGTTCCGGGGGTACCTCGATAGCTCCATCCTCGCACGGGCGATTTCGCGGGGGCTCGTGGGGGTGAAGGTCGTCGACATTCGGGATTTCGCCGTGGACAAGCACCACGTGTGCGACGACGCGGCATACGGCGGCGGTCCGGGGATGGTGATGAAACCCGAGCCTATTGCCGCGGCGATTGAAGCGACCACGGCCCCGGGAGCACGGGTCGTGTACCTGACGCCTGCCGGGCGGCTCTTTTCGCAGCGCGCGGCACAGGAGCTCGCGCAGGGGTCGGATTTCACGCTCCTCTGTGGGCGGTACGAAGGCATCGACCAGAGGGTGATCGACTCTTTCGTCACCGACGAGATTTCCATCGGCGACTACGTCCTCTCGGGGGGCGAAACGGCCGCGATGGTGGTGGTAGATTCGGTGGCCCGGCTTCTGCCGGGCGTGATCACCGGAGATTCTCTCCAGGAGGAGAGTTTCTCCGAGGGGCTTCTCGAGTACCCGCACTATACCCGGCCTGAAGAGTTCCGGGGCATGCGGGTTCCCGAGGTGCTGTTGTCAGGACATCACGAGAAGATCCGCCAGTGGCGGCTTCTGAAGAGCGTTGAGAAGACGATGAGGTACCGCCCCGAGCTTCTCGATACCGGGGACCTCTCCAAGGAGGCGCGGGATCTCGCGGGGCAGATCAGGACAGAAGGAGACGGCCATGGACGTGATGAAGTCACTTGAGGCGGAGCAGACGAAAGAGAATGCCGAGGTCTTCCGCATCGGCGACACCGTGAAGGTCCACTACAAGATCATCGAGGGGAAGACCGAGCGCGTGCAGGTCTTCGAAGGGATCGTGATCGCGATGAAGCGGGACGGCCTGCGGAAGACCTTCACGGTGCGCAAGATCAGCTACGGCGTCGGCGTGGAGAGGATCTTCCCGCTTCATTCGCCGAAGATCGCCAAGATCGTTCGCGTGCGTGAGGGCCGCATCCGCCGTTCGAAGCTGTACTACCTTCGCGGCCGCACGGGCAAGGCGGCGAAGGTGCAGGAGCTCATCCATCGCCGGCGCGAGAAGGTGCCCGAGACCGGGTCGGCGGAGCGCGCTGAAGAGGCGGCAGCCGAGTCGCCGGAGAGCACCTGAGACGGACGGCCCGCCCGGCTGTCAGAGAAGGACGCTCTCATGACGCCAATCCCCGTCGGGGGCCATATCCACCTGGCGATGCTGACCGGTTCCGGCCTGCATCCCGGGGAGACAGTCGTTGTTCACGTGATCAAGCGCCTCGATGCAGGCAAATGGGCGGTGGGCATCCTGGGAAGGGTGTATCCCGCCTCCTCGGAGCTGCCCCTGGAGCCGGGGGCCGTCCTGCGGGCGCGTGTGAGCGGCTCCTCAGGAAAACTGGTCCTTACGGTCTCGGACGTCGTCCCTGATGCCCTGCTCACCGCGCTCCAGCTCCAGGGCATACCGCGGGGAGGGCCCGAGGAAATCATCGCACGGACCCTCGCGCGCGCCGGGCTGCCCCTCCTGGCTGAGACCATCCAGAAGGTGAAGTCCCTTCTCACGCGTGCAGGGGTGGATGACCGAAAGTCCGCACGCTCCGCCGTCACGCTCGTCGACAAGAGGATCGATCCCGGAAGCGAGGGAGCGGCTGCGCTCCTCCGGGTCCTCGCATTCGGGCAGAAGGGCGGAGAAGATCCGCGCCGCTATCGCGGAAGGCCCCTGCCCGACACGCCGCGTGCGGTGAAAGAGTTTGCCGATTCACTTCCCGCTCAGCCGGGATCCAATTCCTCAGCCCTGCAGGCATTCAATCACTCCGCGGGGCGGACCCAGTCATGGGTCGTGATTCCGTTCGTCTTCACGACCGGCGCGCAGAAGCTCGCAGGGACGCTGAAGATCCTCTTCGACGCCTTCAAGTCGCGTCCCCTCGCGCTCACGCTCACCACGGAGGGAATCGCACTGCACCTGCCCCTCCTGGGCAAGCGCCGCGCGCTGTCGATATACTGCGATTCCGAGCGGCTGAAGCGCGCCGCGGCGCGGGGACTGGACAGCCTGCGGTCAAAATTCCATAACATGGGATTGGAAGTTGACGATATTATAAAAGAAGGGAACGCTTTCGACGGCTTTACCCCTGTCGAAGAGGGAGAAATCCTCCCGAGCGTGGATACGGTGGGATAAGGAATGACGGTGCAGGCGGACACGGCAGTCGCCCTCCATTACAACGAAGATCTCCCCGCTCCCATCGTCCTCGCATCGGGCAAGGGCGAGATCGCCGAGGCCATCAAGCGGATTGCCCTTGAGAACGGGGTTCCACTGGTTGCCGATCCCGAACTCGCCGCATCGCTCATCGAACTGGACGTGAATGCCCTGATTCCCGAGAGCCTGTACGAGGTTATCGCGAACCTTCTCGTCTTCGTCCGCGGGCTGAGAACTGAAATGTCACCTTCGGTGACGGCGGAAGCATGAAGGCGATCAAGACCAGCGATCTCCGCGACGGGATGAGGTTCGACAGGCCGGTCTACATGGACGGGGACAACGTGTTCGTGCCGCCCGGGATCCCCATCCGCCAGAAGGACATTGACCGGCTCGTGCGCTGGGAGATCGAGTCGGTAAAAACGGACGGGACTCTCGTCGTGGATTCGCCCCGCTCGGCCGATCCGGCTCTCGACCTGTCGGGCTTCCGAGACTTTCCGGCGGGCGACAAGGGCAACCTCGACGCGTACCTCCGCGCCATCGACGAGTACGAGCACATCGCCACCAGCGTGGTCTCGGGAGATGAGATCGACCGGTCCAAAGTCGACTCCACGGTCAACCTCCTGCTGGAAAAGGTGAAGGACGGCAGGAACGAGATGATCCAGCTCATTCTCATGGGGGGCAGGATCGAGAGGAAGATCGCCGCGGGGGTGATCAACACGACCATCCTGTCGGCCATCATGGGCAGCGTGCT
>JBEKXR010000205.1:0-7004 GCA_049511935.1 Spirochaetia bacterium
CCGCCACGTCCGCCGACGGAAAGCTCAAGGCCTCCCCTCGTGCAAAGGCGCTTGCTGCCGCGAAGGGGATTTCACTTGCAGGGCTGCGCGGCACGGGCCCTGGCGGACGCATCATCGAGCGGGATGTCCTGGCCGCACGACCTGCAGCAGTGCCGCAGGCTCAAGCAGGCGAGGTGCGGGAAGTCAAGGTGACGGGAATCCGCAAGATCATTTCCGAACGGATGCTCGCCTCCCTTCAGACGACAGCCCAGCTCACGATGCACACGGCCGCTGATGCGCGCACCCTTCAGTCCATGAGGAAAAAGTTCAAGGAAAGCCCGGAGCCGATGGGCCTGCGCGACGTGACGATCAACGACATGGTGCTCTATGCCGTCTCGCGCGTCCTCCCCCTGTTCCCTGACATGAATGCGCTCTTTGCGGGAGACACGCTCCGGCTCCATGCGGCGGTCCACCTCGGGTTCGCCGTGGACACGCCGAAGGGTCTGATGGTCCCCGTGATCAGGAACGCACACGCCCTCAGCCTGAGAGAGATCGCGCGGGAGGCCGCGCGCCTGGTCGCCGGATGCCGCGACGGCGGCATCACCCCTGGGGAGATGACTGGCGGTACGTTCACCGTCACGAACCTGGGCACCTTCGGGGTGCACGGGTTCACCCCCGTTCTCAACGTGCCGCAGGTCGGGATCCTCGGCGTTGGGGCGATTGTGCCGGGGCCGGTCATGGGCGCAGACGATGCCGTGAGCTTTGTTCCGCAGATCGGTCTGTCGCTCACGATCAATCACCAGGTCGTGGACGGTGCGCCCGGCGCGCGTTTCCTCCAGGCCCTCGCGGCCGACATTGCCCGGTTCGACCTGCTCCTCGCAAAATAGAGCTTATCGGAGAAGACACCATGCCGAAATCCATCGTCGTCGACCCGCGTGAAACCCGCAAACAGGGGACGCTCTCCTTCACGGACATCCCGCTGAACGCGTACGTCCTGGACATGAAGAAGGAGCTGAAGTCCCACGGCAAGGACGCCCTGCTCCGCGCGTACAGGGACATGGTGCTCATCCGTGAGTTCGAGACCATGCTGAACACCATCAAGACCAAGGGCGCCTACCAGGGAATCGCCTACGATCACCTCGGCCCGGCGCACCTTTCAATCGGGCAGGAGTCCACGGTGGTCGGCCAGTGCATGCGCCTGGGCATCGAGGATTTCATCTTCGGCTCCCACCGCAGCCACGGCGAGATCATCGCGAAGTGCCTTTCCGCGGCAGCACGCCTCCCTGCCGCGCAGGTTTCCTCCATAATGGAGACCTACTTCGGCGGCGCTCTCTTGCGCGTCGTGGAAAAGGGCGCTCACGGAGCCCCGGGGGACCTGGCGGTCGACTTCATCCTCTACGGAGTCCTGGCGGAGATCTTCGGGCGGGCGACCGGCTTCAACAAGGGCATGGGCGGTTCGATGCACGCCTTCTTCGCTCCCTTCGGCAGCATGCCGAATAACGCCATCGTGGGAGGCTCCGCGGACATCGCGGTGGGCGCTGCACTGTTCAAGAGGATCAATAGAAAGCCCGGCATCGTCATCGCGAACATCGGGGACGGCTCATCGGCGTGCGGCCCCGTGTGGGAGGCGATGATGGTGGCGGCCATGGACCAGTACCGCACCTTGTGGCCGAAAGATGTCGGCGGCGCTCCCCCGATGCTCTTCAGCTTCTTCAATAATTTCTACGGCATGGGCGGCCAGACCCTCGGAGAGACGATGGGCTTCAAGGTGCTCGCGCGCATCGGCGCCGGGGTGAACCCCGAGCAGATGCACGCCGAGCGCGTGGACGGGTACAACCCGCTCGCTGTCTGCGATGCGATCGAGCGCAAGAAGAAGGTGCTCCTGGAGGGCCACGGCCCTGTCCTCCTGGATATCGTCACCTACCGCTACTCGGGCCATTCCCCATCGGACGCCTCCACGTACCGCACCAAGGAGGAAGTGGCGCTGTGGCAGGAGGTGGACTGCATCTCGAGCTACGGGAAGGACCTCGTGGGAGCGAAGATCGCCGCCGAGGAAGATCTGCAGGCGATGCAGCACGCAGCGCAGGAGCGCATGCGCAGGATCACGGAGCTTGCCGTCTCAACCCAGGCATCTCCCCGGGTCAAACTGGGCGGCATCGGTGCCGGGTCGGATGCCATCGGGGACATGATGTTCTCCAATGGGAACGTGGAGAAGCTCGATGACCGGCAGCCCGAGTTGCTGCTTGCCCCGGCGCAGAATCCGCGCATCCTCGCCAATGCACGCAAATCGCGCTCCGGTATCGGCCCCGATGGAAAGCCTCTTCCCAAGAGCCAGGTCATCGCCCTCCGCGATGCGATTTTCGAGGCCATGCTGCATCGCTTTTCCATCGACCCCACCATGGCGGCCTTCGGGGAGGAGAACCGGGACTGGGGCGGCGCCTTCGCCGTGTACCGCGGGCTCACCGAGGCGCTCCCCTACCACCGCCTGTTCAACACTTCGATTTCCGAAGGAGCGATTGTCGGCGCTGCAGTAGGCTATGCACTCTCGGGGGGCAGGGCGGTCCCCGAGCTCATGTACTGCGACTTTCTCGGGAGGGCGGGTGACGAAGTCTTCAACCAGGTCTGCAAATGGCAGGCGATGTCGGCAGGCGTCCTGAAAATGCCCCTGGTGCTTCGCGTATCGGTAGGGAGCAAGTACGGCGCGCAGCACTCCCAGGACTGGTCCTCCCTGCTGGCCCACATTCCGGGGCTGAAGGTGATGTTCCCCGTCACGCCCTACGACGCGAAGGGCATGCTCAACCTTGCACTCCGGGGAACGGATCCGGTGGTCGACCTGGAGAGCCAGAGGGTGTACGACGTCGGTGAGCTCTTCGTGCCCGGCGGCGTACCGGAGGGTTACTACGAAGTGGAAGAGGGCGAGCCGGCACTCCGACGGACCGGATCCGACATCACGATCGTCACCGTGGGCGCGACGCTGTACAAAGCGCTGGAAGCAGCAGACATCCTTTCCTCGAAGCACGGCATGTCCGCAGAGGTCATCGACGCGCGGTTTATCAATCCCCTTCGCTACGACAGGTTCCTCGATTCGGTGCGGAAGACCGGGAGATGCGTGCTGGCCTCCGATGCCTGCGAGCGCGGCTCATTCCTTCACACGATGGCTTCCCACATCACCCAGATGGCCTTCGATTCACTTGATGCGCCGGTGGCAGTGGTGGGCGCGCGGAACTGGATCACCCCGTGCGCGGAGATGGAAGAGTCGTTCTTCCCGCAGAAGGAATGGATTCTCGACACGATCCACGAGAGGGTCGTGCCCCTGGACGGTCACTCGGTCACCACCGAACAGGGCGTGGGAGAGATGCTGCGGAGAAACGCGCGCGGAGTGTGACCTGCAGGGCGGTGAAGGTGCGTCAATTGACCATCGCCGCCTCCCTCCGTATACTCGCCGCGATGTCCGTCAAGATTCCTGCCTCGGCGCTCCTTCTCTTCATTCTCACGCTTTGCGCTCCCGGCATCATGCCGCTGGGCGCGCAGCAGCATTCATGGGAGTTTCCCGGCTACGAGAACGCAATGCGCGGCAGCGGCCGCGAGATCGGCGCGGTGGACGAGGGCTCCTTCCTTTCGGCCCAGAAGCGCAAGCAGAAATACATCGATGAGATCAAGGCCATGCTCTTTCGCAATTTCAGCTATGCCGATCCCGTGGTGATAAAGGCCTTCGAGGAAGTCCCTCGAGAATACTTCATGTACAACTACGAGTCGGGCAGCAACATGGGCCAGTCCGCGTACGAGGTGCCCGCCCGGGAATGGAAGATCGGATACGGCTCGGTCCTCACCGACTACATGATGCAGGCCTACATGACGGCCAAGGCGAAGCCCCGGCCCGCGGATGTCTCTCTGGAGATCGGCACGGGCAGCGGTTTCCAGAGCGCGCTCCTTTCGCGGATCGTGAAGAAGGCATACACGATCGAGATCATCACCTCCCTCGGTGACAAGGTGAAGAACATCTTCGCCCCGCTCGGGTCCGAGAACATCGAGGCGCGGGTCGGCGACGGCTTCTTCGGGTGGCCCGAGGTGGAAGGCGGGTTCGACATCATCCTGGTCACCGCGCAGGCGCCGTTCGTGCCGCCGGCGCTCCTGTCCCAGCTGAAAAAGGGCGGACGGATGATCATACCCATCGGGCAGCCGTGGAAGCCGCAATTCCTCTACACGTTCACGAAGGACGCACAAGGGAAGGTGCACTCACAGCGCGACGTGTCGACGCTCTTCATCCCGATGACCGGACAGATCCAGACTCCACCTCCCCGACCCTCGCGGTGATGAGCTCGCGCAGGACCCTGGGGTCCCTCTTCCTGGTCTCGCTCTTCGGCCTGTCCTTCGAGACATTCCTGAGCCGGTTCTTTGCCCTCGCCCTGTTCTCCGACTACAGCTACTGGGTCATCTCCCTCGCCCTGCTGGGGTACTCCTTCGGCGGGGTCCTCCTGACGCTCGCGAGGGATCATTTCCACCGCAACCACGAGCTGTACCTTTTCCTCATTCCGCCTCTGCTCCTTGCCGCCGCGATCCTGGCCTTCGCTCTCCTGCGCGGCAACCCGTTCAACCCCCTGCAGCTGCAGAACGACGTGTTGTGGAAGAGCCAGATCGGGAACATTTTCCTCTATTATGCGGGTCTTTTCCCGGTGTTCTTCCTGACAGGCACGTACATCGGCCTTGTGTTCCTGATCTCCAGCAACGAGATGCCGAAGGTCTACGCGGTCGACCTCCTGGGTGCCGCCTGTGGCGCCGCGGTGATCCTGGCGGCCATGTTCCTGCTGCATCCCTACCACCTGCCTGCCGTGATGCTGCCCATCCTGTTCGTGGTGATCGCGGTGAATACCCGGGCTTCCCTGAAAAGCGTCACCCTCCCCGGGGGCATCGGCGCCCTGGCGGGGTCGGCGGCCCTGCTGGGATTCGGACTGTACCTCGTGCTGTCCACCAGCACGTTCTCCGTGCCGGATTTCAAAAAACTGCACTCCGTGCTCGGCATCAAGGGAGCGCACGTGATTGATTCCCGGGTCTCGCCGGGCGGCTCCTGGCTCACGATGGATGACTACACCGAGTTCGACGACGTGAGCATGACGAACAACTACGGATCCGGCATCGGCGCCCCGCCGAGGACCTTCGGCCTTTACCGGGACGCGCAGCGGGTGAGCTCTCTGGTGCGCGACCTGCCTTCGGACTACTCGTATCTCACCGGATCCCTCGCTTTTTTCCCGTACACGATACGGCCGCATCCGCGCGTTCTCCTTCTCGGCACGAATGGCGGAATGAAAATCGCGGAGAGCGCCAGGAGCGGCGCGGCATCGGGAGTTGCCCTGGAGCAGCCCGGCGACGTCTACCGCCTCGTCCGCGACCGGCTGCAGAGTGCGGCCCCCGGCCTCGTGGAATCATCGGGCATCCGATTGCGAGCCGGGAGCGCCTTCTCCCTGCTGCAGGGCGGACGCGAGCGCTTCGATCTCATCGAGATTTCCAGCGATTTCCTCTCCCAGGATGCGAACAACGCGTGGTCGTTCACCACGGAGGCAGTGGGGACGTACCTGAGCTCCCTTTCGAAGGGCGGAATCCTCTCGATCCCGGTCGATATCTCAGAGTTCGACGTCTACTCCCTGAAGCTGGCAAATACGATTGTTGCTGCCCTGCGCCTTCGCAGGATCGATGACCCGGGCCGGCACGTCCTTGCCTATCGCACGGCCTGGATGGCCCAGCTTCTCGTGAGCAACGAACCGTTTCCCCCCTCCGACATCCGGGACCTCGTGGCCTGGTGCTCTGACCGATCCTTCGACACGCCCTGGTATCCCGGCATCGATCCCGCTTCCATCAGCGTGTGGAACGACCTGCCACCCGTTTCCTTCGAGCGGGGCGAGGTCCAGGTGTCGGACACGGCGCAGGACGCGCTCATGATCGACCTCGTGAAGATCTTCGGGAAGGATCGGAAACTCACCACGGCGGACCGGTTCTTCAACCTCACACCCTCCACAATGGATCGGCCGGATTTTTCCTCCATCTCGCGTCTCACGCGGATCCGCACCCTTCTGGCCCGGCTGCAGGTGCTGCCCGAGCGGGAGATCGGCTACCTGCTGAACCTCGTCGTGCTGGGACAGGCACTGGTGCTCGCCGCCATCGTTCTGCTCCTCCCGCTGGGAGCGGGCAGAAAAGCGATACGACAGGATCCCGGGACGCGCTTCATGCTGCCAAAGGTTTTCTTCTATTTTGCGGCGCTGGGATTCGGCTTTTTCTTTATCGAACTCGCGCTGGTGAGGAAGCTCTCCTTCTACCTGGAAAGCTCCACGCTGGCGTTCGCAACGGTGCTTGCAGGCGTTCTCGTTTTTTCCGGGCTGGGCAGCTGGCGCGCGGAGCGCTTCAGGAACGACCGCAGGCGCGGGCTGCAGGGAGGTCTTGTCGTCATCGCCGCGAGCCTGCTCTTTTTCATCTTCGGCCTGGACCCGCTGATGCGCGAAAGCATCGGGCTGCCCCTCCCCGTGCGCATGCTGATCGGCGTCACGCTCATGGCTCCCCTTTCCCTGGCCCTGGGGCGACCGTTCGCGCTCGGGACCTCTTCCCTGGCGGGCGTATCCGATTCGCTCATCCCGTGGGCGTGGGCGATCAACGGCGCCTTCTCCGTGCTCGCCACGCCGCTGGCCAACATCTTCTCCGTCACGACCGGATGGGACATCGTGTTCACCCTGGCGCTTGTGTTGTATCTCTCGACGGCCCTGAGCTTCCCGGAGAGGCGGCAGGCCCCTATCAGTACGACGACACCTCGAGAATGACCGGAGTCTTCAGCGCGCTGAAGAGCTGCTCGGCAGGATAGTAACGGTTCTTCCCGATCATGCTCACGTCGTCGCCATAGCGGAGGCTGTTCGATTCCCAGTCCACCGGATACGGGTCGTAGACCACGAAGTAGCCCCTGTCCAGCGTGTACCCTTTCACGAGCACGTAGTGGCCCTCGTCATCGTCGTAGTAGCGTCCCACGAGATCCGTCACCGGGTCCC
>JBEKXR010000206.1:0-9104 GCA_049511935.1 Spirochaetia bacterium
GGCGTCGCTCCGTCAGGGTTTCCCCCATTGCGGAAGATTCTTAGCTGCTGCCTCCCGTAGGAGTCTGGACCGTGTCTCAGTTCCAGTGTGGCCGTACACCCTCTCAGGCCGGCTATCCATCGTCGTCTTGGTGGGCCTTTACCCCGCCAACTAACTAATGGACCGCAGGCTCATCCCCAGACGGTGCAATTGCACCTTTCACCTCATGGCTTCACCCACAAGGCCTCATGCGGTATTACCCCGTGTTTCCACGGGCTATCCCCCATCCAGAGGTAGATCACCTACGTGTTACTCACCCGTTCGCCACTCTCAGAGCAGTATTGCTACCACTCCTGCCGTCCGACTTGCATGCTTAAAACGCGCCGCCAGCGTTCGTTCTGAGCCAGGATCAAACTCTCCATGATATAAGGCCTGCCCTTGCGGGCAGGTTTTATACTTCGTTAGCGCACCTCCGCGGCCTCGCTGACTTTGCGACCGCTTCCAGTGCGTTTCGCCTCCATCCCAGTTACCCAGGATAGCGACGGACCCGCTCACCTCATTCTCCCCTTCCCTTCACTGTCAAAGATCACGCGCACGGCGGCCACGGTATCCCGTGGCATTCGTACTCCGTGCGATTTCCCTCACGGCGGCCACGGTATCCCGTGGCATTCGTACCCCGTGAGATTTCAACGCGGTACCCCGCATCATTCGCGCGTGCGCTCCGACCCTCTCAGGCCCGCACACGCACGTTGCCCCAGAGACGGCACTCCCCCCCTCGCATCCAGGCTCAGAGGTTCAATTGCCACGAATTACCGTGGCTGGAGCACTTCCTTGAGGCGAGTGTCAATATAGCCACTGGCGATCAATCATGTCAACTGCTTTTTCCTGAATTCTTCAGAAAAAACACCGCATAGTCGACCAGCGACCAGACCGCCACTGCAGCGGCGAGAATGAATACAACCATTGCGGCGGCATGGATGGCGACGTGGCTCTCGCGGATCCATCCGAGCCGGCCGAGGGCAAAGTCCACGATTCCCCCGATACCCGCCAGCGCATAGATCCAAGCCTTGACCTTGCCGCTCAGCCGCGCCGACATGAGAACCTTTTGCGTGGAAACCATCACCCTGATATACGCCACCGAGATGTCACGATAGATCAGGATGAGCAGGATCCACAGGGGAAGAATTCCCGAACCGGCAAACGCCACGAAATAGGTGAGCCTGCTCAAGGAATCGGCGAACGGGTCGAGAACTTTGCCCAATTCTGATTCCTGCTGGAGGCTTCGCGCCGCATGGCCGTCCAGGAGATCGGAAACCTCGATAAGGATGAAGACGAGACAGACCCCGATCAGGATGTATGGTGATCCATGAGCTGCAAGTTCATACAAAAGGAAGAATACCGGCGCGAGGACAAGCCTTCCCGCCGTGAGGACCATGGGGAGGGTCATTCCCGCATCATAGTGCTGGAAGAGAGTTCGTCAACCCAAAGCCGCCCTCCGAAGAGGGCACTTCCGGGCCGCCCTCCCTTGACAGGGGTACATGCGGACCATAGATTCGCGATGATGCCGGAATGGAAATCGCTCACGAGGAGCATCGTGCGGCACGGTGCGTTCTTTTTCCTCGCGCAGGCAGGCGTGCTCGTCGCCATGACCCTCGCGTTCGGGATGGGCTGGGCCCGCCTGACACTTTTCCTGGGCGTCTCCCTGGTGTTCCACGCCTTCCTGACCGCGATGCTCCTTCTCCGACGGGGCGATTTCCGCATCGAGGCAACGGGGCTGCTCCTCTCCCGCGTGAATCTCTCGAACACCCTCACGTACATCCGGCTAAGCTCCCTGCCGACGATCCTCTACCTGGTGATCCAGGCATCGGACTTCCCCACAACCCTGACGGTGATCCTGCCGCTCATCTGTGCCGTTTTCGCGACCGATTTCCTGGACGGCATGACGGCCCGAAAGCGGGGCGAGATCACCTTCGTGGGGAGGTACCTCGATTCAGCGAGCGACTACCTGACGATCATTGCGGTGACGATCGTCCTCAACTACCACGGGCTGCTGCCGCTGTGGTTCCTCCTCCTCGTGCTCGTGCGGCTCGTGCTCTTCGCCGTCGGCATGGGCCTGCTCGCCCTCCGTGAGGGGAAAGCCGACCCGCGCTCGACGTTCGTCGGCAAGGTCTCCGTCTTCTCGCTGATGGTGTCGCCTCCATCGTCGACAAAGCGATTTTCCTCGGGAGGAGGTTTTCCCGTGCGGCGGCCGCGCCAGGCCCAGCGACGGCACACGGACGGGCCCCGCGGGCCGACGGGTCGGGGTGAGAAGTCGGGCTCAACCAGACTTCTGCACGACCTGCACTCCTCCGTTGTTCCGAACCATGATCGCGTAGGTGGCGAACTCTTTTGCCCTTTTCAAGATCAACTCGGTCTGCGCGGTCCTCACGCCGGGAATCCGCGTCTCGTACTTTTCGAACAGTCTCCAGAGCTGCTCCGAGATGCCGCTGGGGCGTGAGAAGCGGAAATCTGTGTCCTGTTGCCGCACGTTGTCGTCGAACGAGGTCATCCCTTCGAGCCTGTACCATGTGTGCGCCCCGAGAAAGACGAGCAGGTCGCTGAAAATCACGACCTTTACTATAGGGGAGAATTGGGTGCCTTTCATCGTCAGGAGAACCGGCTCGCTTCCTCGGGGGACGAGCTCCAGCCGCATCGAGTCGGAATCCACGCTGATCGCCCGCACCGATGCAATCTCGGTCTCACCCGTGAATGCGTGGATGCTCTGGAGGAACAGGGCAAAGACTGCCACGAGTGCGATCGCCAGGATCACGACGGGGATTCCCATCGCCTTCTTGAACCGCAGGGCGACGAAGGCGACTGCCGCGGCGATCCCCGCCGCCCACGCGAGCCGGGGATCGAGAATGCGGTTGGGGCCGGGCACGAACACTGCCAGGAGCCCGATGATCACGGCCGCGGAAAGATACACGCATGCGAGGATCCACTTCCTGGTGGCGGCGCGCTCGGGATTCGCCCTGTTCCGCGTGCGCCGGGTGGCCTGGCTCAACGCAGCACCCGCGAACAGACCTCCCACGATCACCCAGGGCAGGGGACTCTGCGGCAGGAAAGCAAGGGATGCAAGCGGATTCATGTGACCCTCCCCGGCGCACGATTAGTGGTACTTATAGGCACTGCCCCCGATGAACTCGCGCAGCAATGAGCGGGTCGGCACGACGCCCTCGTCGGTCACCGCAGGGATCTGGTCGAAGAGCGCCTGCACCCGCGTGGCTCGCTCAAACGCCTCCTGCGTGTCCTCGGCTCCGGATCTGAACTCGTCGATCAGCGGGGCCAGCGCCGCCTGCAGCCGAGCCTTCATGATCGGGAGCTCGTACGGCAGGTAGCTGTTCACCAGCGCATGCGCCCGGCGCAGCTCCGGTACGATGTAGCGCAGCTCCGCCCGCCGCACGAGGGGCCAGTGCATGATCGTCGACCGAGGGGAATAGTTCCTGAACTGGACGTCGCGCGCGACGCGACGCAGCATGCGCACGTCGGCCCATCGGATGTAGCGGCCGTCGGCGGCCTTCAGCTGCGAGAGGGTCTCCACGTACAGTCGGAACTTCATCTCCTCCGGCACGCTCGCCGTCATCTCGGGAAAGAGGCCGTGCAGGGAGTCGAGGAGGAGCACCGCGCCGGCGGGGAGCGACACGGCCCCCGCGTCGCCCGATCTCCTGCCCGTTGTGAAGTCGTAGCGCGGAACCACGACGCTACGGCCCGTCATCAGGGCCGACAGGTGTTCGTTGATCAGCGCGATATCCAGGGCCTGCGGGGTCTCGAAATCGCGATCGTCCTTCCCGATCTTCGGATGCACGTCCCGGTCGAAGAAATAGTTGTCTCCCGCCAGCGGGACGATCGCCATCCCCGCCGCGGAAAGCCTTTCGCGAATCTTGAGGGCAGTCGTCGACTTTCCCGATGACGAGGGTCCCGCAATGATCACCGCGCGAAGCTCGTCACGTCGTGACACGATTTTCTCCGCCGCCGCGTCAAGCTCTCTTTCATAGAAGGAGTCCGCGGCCTCGACAAGCGCGGGATAGCCGCCCTCAGAGACAAGCCGGGAGAGCTGTTCCAGCGAGATGCAGTCGTTGTCGGCCGCCCAGGAGAGCGCTTCCCAGAGCTTTTGATACGGGATGTTCTCCGCCGAGTAGGTCAGGCTCTCCCGGCCAGCGCGTTTCAGAGCGTGCTCGTATCGATAGACGATGTATGCCTTGGCCGTGCGCGCGTGGCCCCGCTCGATCAGTGCCTTCTCCACGAGGTCCTGGACCTCTTCCACCGTCGGCCAGGAGCCCTTGCCCTGCCGGCGGGAAAGCAGGGCGAGCACGTCGTCGGTCACGTGCTCGGCTTCCTCCAGATCCCGGCCACCGCAGGCAACGGCGGCCTTGTAGACGGCAGAGGAAATCTTCTCCCTCCTGAAGGGAACCGCCCTGCCGTCACGCTTGACGATCATCTCCGGCATCGGCCCTCGCGCTCCATGCCTGTCCGCGCTCTCACTCACTCCAGGGTCTTCGGCCTCACCTCGGCCTCGACCTGGGAGAGGTACTCATCCAGGGGTATCATGTTTCTCTGCTCGCCGGTTCGGGTGCGCAGGGACACGGCGCGGCCGGCCTGCTCCTTCTCCCCGAGGATGAGCATGAATGGAATCTTCTGATTCTGGGCGTTGCGGATCTTTGCGTTCATCCGCTCGTCTCCCTTGTCCAGCTCCGCGCGCACGCCTCGCGCTTTCAGCGCCCGCACCACCTCCTCGCCGTAGGCGGCGAACGCGGGGGTCACGGGTATGGCGACGGCCTGCACGGGTGCGAGCCATGGCGGGAAAGCGCCGCCGAAGTGCTCGATCAAAACCCCGAAGAACCGCTCGAGCGAGCCCAGGAGCGCGCGGTGAACCATGAACGGACGTTTCTGGGTGTTGTCCGCAGCGACGTAGGTCATACCGAACCTTTCGGGGTTGTTGAAATCGAACTGGATTGTGGTCATCTGCCATTCTCGACCGAGGGCATCCTTGATCTTGAGGTCGATCTTCGGTCCGTAGAACGCGCCTCCGCCCTCGTCCAGGACGAGTGGCAGGTTCTCCCGCGCTGCGGCGCGTCGAAGCGAGCTGGTTGCCGTCTCCCAGCTCGCGTCGTCGCCGACGCTGCCCTCGGGCTTCGTCGCAAGATACGCGGTGATGTTCTCGAAGCCGAACGCCTTCCAGATCTTCAAGGAGAAGCGCAGGACTTCCAGGATCTCGTCCTCGATCTGCTCGGGGGTGCAGATGATATGCGCATCGTCCTGGGTGAATCCTCGAACGCGCAGCAGCCCGTGGAGCACACCCGATTTCTCGTACCGGTAGACCGTGCCGAGCTCGGCCCAGCGCAGGGGCAGGTCGCGGTAGGATCGCTGGGAGTTCTTGTAGATCATGATGTGAAACGGGCAGTTCATCGGCTTCAGGTAATAGTCCACCTCGTCGATGGTGAGCGGCGCGTACATGTTCTGCGCGTAGTAGCCGAGGTGACCCGACGTCTCCCAGAGCCAGGACTTGCCCACGTGAGGCGTGTACAGGAGCTCGTATCCGTTCTTCATGTGTTCGACGCGCCAGAAATCCTCGATTGCCAGGCGCACGCGGGCTCCCTTGGGGTGCCAGTAGATGAGCCCCGCGCCGGCTTCCTCGTGGGTGGAGTACAGGTCGAGCTCCCTGCCCAGCCTGCGGTGATCGCGCTTCTCGATCTCCTCCAGGCGCTTCAGGTGCGCATCCAGATCCGCCTTCGATTCCCACGCGGTGCCGTAGATTCGCTGGAGCATCCTGTTCTTTTCGTCCCCGCGCCAGTAGGCGCCCGCGACGGAGGTGAGCTTGAACGCATCGCCGCGGAGCGCGCCGGTGTCCGTCACATGGGGACCACGGCAGAGGTCCGTGAAGGTGTCCTGCGTGTAGGTGGAAATCTCCTCCCCCTCGGGCAGCTCCGCGATGAGCTCCAGCTTGTAGGGCTGGCCCGTGAACAGGCGTTCCGCCTGGGAGCGGCTCACCACTTTCCGGGTGAATCGATGATTGCCCGCCACGATTGCGCGCATTTTCTCCTCGATGACCGCGAGATCCTCCGACGCCACGGCCCGGGGCAGGTCGAAATCGTAGTAGAAGCCGTCATTGATCGCGGGGCCGATCGCCAGTTTCGCCTGCGGAAACATCTGGAGCACCGCCTCCGCCATCACGTGGGCGAAGGAGTGCCGGATCTCCAGGAGCCCGGGCTTCCTCGTCTCTTCCATCCCATGCCTCCAAACGACAAAGCCCCTTGCGGCTGCTTCGTCCTGATTTTGGGCACGGCCGCAGCCGCGCATCCAAGGACGAAAAGCCGTTCAGGGCTTCCCGCGGTTCCACCTTGATTCGTACGGCACTCGTACTCCCGGGCTCGCTCCCGTACATCCCCTTCCGCGCTTGCGCGGAGTTGTACTCGGGCTCTCGCTGTCTGCTTCGCAGCCAGCTGCCGCCCTAGGCTCGCCCTCGTCATCCATGACTATGGTGCCGCGCGCACTTTGTTCGCTCTCTCACGGGGAGCTTCCGGAAGGCGCATACTCAATGCGGCACCCTGCGGGCCCGCGATCTTTCCGGCCTCCGCTCGGGAGTGGTTTTCAGCGTTGCCGCCTACTCGTCTCCGTCACAGCGTTTCAGCAAGTATCGAAAGAAAGTTCCGCCATTGTCAAGGGCTGAGCCGACTCGCCCCTGCGCGAGATCCTGTCTGAGGCGGTCGGGAGTACCTCGGCCGCCTTGCTTTCATTGACACCGCAGGCGGCGGGGGGCTACACTTTCGTTTTGATGAAGCGCATTGGCATCTATACGATCGACGTCGGAGGGGGACACATAGCCCCTGCGCAGGCACTCAAGCAGCAGTTCGACATCCTGGGGTACAAGGATCTCGACGTCCGGGTCGTGAACCTCGGGATCACCCTTCCCACCACGTTCCTGCGCTACCTCTACAAGTTCTACTGGGACAAGGCGCTGCGCTACCCCCCCCTGATCAACGCGTTCTACCGGGGGGCCGATAACCCCTTCCTGATCAAGATCGTGGACCGTATCCTCGGCATCACGATCCTGCCGAGATTCGTCGGCTACCTGGATAGGGAGAAGCCCGACCTCGTCGTTTCCACCTATTTCACCTTCACTCACTACCTGGAAATGCTGAAAAGGGTTGGCCAGCTGGACGCGGTCACCGTCGTTCTCAACCCCGAGCCCTTCGATTCGCACTACATCTGGTTCTCACCCGTCTTCGACTGGAGCATGGTGTTCTCCCGGAAGTCGCGGGACGAGATCGTGGAAAAGGGCATCGCGCGCCAGAGGGTGAAGGTATTCCATTTCCCCATCAAGCCCAGCTTCGCCCGGCGCACGCAGAGCCCCGTGACGCTCCGCGGGCGCCTGGGACTCGCGAAGAAGCCGTTCACGGTGCTCTTCTTCTTCGGCGCCGAGGGCGTCGGGCCTGTGAAGAAGTTCATCTCGGTCCTCATCGAGCGCGGGATCGCTTTGCAGGCGGTGGTCATCTGCGGAAAGAACGAGAAGTTGAAGGCGGACATCGAGAATCTCGCCCGGGGCAGGACCGGTTCGGTGCAGATACAGGTGCGGGGATACATGACGAACCTCGCCGACTTCATCGCGGCCTGCGACGTGGTCGTGGGCAAATCAGGGCCCAACCAGGTGTTCGAAACGCTCCTGCAGTGCCGTCCCATCGTGATCTCCAGTTTCCTCGCGAACGAGAAGGAAACCACGAACTGGGTCATCGGCAACAGGCTGGGCTGGCTCACCCGCACACCGGCTCACCTCGCCACGCTTCTTCAGCGGCTGTCGACGCAGCCGGCGGTCCTGAAACGCTACCAGGCCAACATCAAGGCCATGAAGCTGCGCTCGGGCGCGCCGGAGATCTGCGAGTTCCTGGCCGGGCTGGCCCGGCAGAAGCGCCTGCCGAGGAAGCGGCCCATGGCCGATGCGCTGCGGAAGCTCAGGGACCGCGTGGTCGCCGAGGGTGAGGCGCTCTCCCGCAGGATCGAGGAGTCGGAGAACGTGCAATGGCTCAAGCGGGCAACCGCGGAGCGCCGCGCGAAGCTCACGCGCAAGCGTGCGGCATCAGGAAGAAGGGAAGCCGTTCGGGCAGCCGCGGCCGCTCCCGGTGGAATTCAGAGGGGATCAAAGCCGGTTCCGAGAGCCCGACCGGCGGCGAGAAACCGGTCCGCCGCGGGTGGGGCAGCACCCAGAAGGCCGCGTCACCGCCGCGCAAGCTGAGTCCCCTACTTTCCGGCCCTGATCCGCTTCTCCAGCGATGCGGCGGTGATCCCCAGGTGCTCGGCGATCTTCTGGTACGCCCCTGACTCCCCGAACCTGTCGATTCCCACGACCAGGGTCGAGTCATCTGCAAGACCCTTCCATCCGAACGAGACACCCGCCTCGAACACGACCTTCTTCGCCGCGGGCGGCACGAGCGAGCGCTGGAGATCCATGGGCTGGGCATCGAAAAGTGCACGGGAGAGCATCGACACGACCCGGACTTTCCGATCCGTGAGTGCCGCTGCCGCCTGCAGGGCCACGGACACTTCGGAGCCTGTGGCCACGATCACCGCATCGGGCGTCCCGTCACAGTCCTTCGCGATGTACGCTCCCCGCCGGATGGACGTCCGCCACTGAGGATCGGCCTTCGGATAGACGGCGATCCCCTGCCGGGTCAGCGCGAGCGCGGTGGGTCCGTCAAGGCGTTCGACAGCGATCCTCCATGCCATCTCGGTCTCCTCGGCGTCACCAGGGCGCAGGAGAAGGAGATTCGGGATTGCGCGAAGCGCCGCCAGGTGTTCCACCGGCTCATGCGTGGGGCCGTCCTCGCCCACGAAGACGGAGTCGTGCGTGAGCACGTAGATCACCGGCAGCTTCGCGATCGCCGCGACCCGGATGGCCGGGCGCATGTAGTCGGAGAACACCAGGAATGTGGCGCAGAAGGGCCGCAGCCCGCCGTGGTAGGCGATGCCGTTGCAGATGGCGGCCATTCCGTGCTCGCGGATGCCGAAATGGAAGTTCCGTCCGCTGTGATTTGCCCTCCCGAAGTCGCCCATGTCCTTGAGATTCGTGTTGTTCGACGGGGCAAGATCGGCCG
>JBEKXR010000207.1:0-6961 GCA_049511935.1 Spirochaetia bacterium
GGCCGGTCGGGAAGAACAGGAGAGGGCTGCATCGTGCCGATGTCCCGGTGCAGGTAGTGCCGCCACTGCGACGAGGGGGGCTTCTGCGAGCGGGCAACGAGCCGGTAGGCGGCATCCCCATGCTCCCGTCTCTCGGGCAGGGAAAGAACATGCCACTCGGTTTCGATGCGCTCCACCCAAATGCTCCGCAGGGGAAAGCGCCACATCGCGCACTTTTTCTGCGGGATCTCGACAGGGTCCCAGACCGCGATGCCGGTCTTCTCCATCTCGCCTCTCTTACTCTTCTTTTCGGCTCCTTTTCAGCAGGACGATACCGAATACGAGGAGGAGCACGGGGATGACCAGCGCGTTGAGGGGAAAGCTCACCGAGAGCAGGGCGAGGGTCCAGCGGCTGAAAGGCTCGGCGAACAGGTGCAGCACGCCCACGACTCCGGCGAGAAAGATCACCCAGCCGAGCGTGCGTGAGTTCAGGAGCACCCGTTCCCAGACCGTCGACATCATCTCGTCTTCCGCCCGCGCCGGTTCACGGCCGCTTCTCTGCGCATCCGCGATGGCCATTGCATCGAAGACAGAGTAGCTCACGAAGAGCACGCTCAACGTGGGAATCAGGTACGCGGTGATCCAGTACATGCCGGTGGAATCGGAATAGAGAATGACGAGGAACAGGGTGACGATGAGAAGCCCCATGAGAATGAACCCTTTGCCGATGAGCCCCAGGAACATGTGGCCGGCGCCGGGCACGATGCTGAGGCACCCGGCGGCGAGCTTGCGCCATCCGGGATGCACGCGGGTGCCCGCGCCGCTCTTCGCCACGATCCTCGAGAGGCAGTCGCGACACCAGGTGCGGTGATCCAGCTCGACCGAACACACGGCGCAGAATTGCCTGCCGCACACGGCGCACTCTGCCGCCGCCTCGACCCTTGGATGGTTTACGCATTTCATTCCTGGTCCCCTCCAATATGAGATTCGCCCAGGGCTCCCTGGACTGCGTGGCCGGCGCCGAGAAGCGCGTTCTGCACCGCCTCCGAAGGCCCGGCACCCAGTACCGCCTCGACGCCGCTGCCGATGAGCATCGGGTAGGCCCCGTGTGGGACGAGGAGGCTTGCCGCGAGCACCGCGGCGGTGAGCAGGAAGCTCAGGCCGATCCTTCGGTACATCCGTGATGCCGTGGGATGTGACCTGCTCACCGTGTGTCCGAAGGTCGTCCCGGGTGCAGCCGCCCGCCCGGGCAAAGCTGCTGCGGGCAGAGGTCGTGCGGCCAGCGACTCCCTGTAGACCGCGTTCATCACCCTCTGAGCAAACCCGTGCGGAGCGCGGGCGTTTTCCCGGACGCCATCGAGATACGTCTCGAGCCGCTGGTCATCCCATGCGCCCTGCCCGTGACCTGTTCGAGGCTTCCTCATCCTGCACCTCCCACACCCTCTCGCTGGAGGCTCTGCCTCAGAAGTTTCCGCGCCCGGTACAAGCGCGTCTCGACGGTCTTCATGGGCGCCCCGAGGACGGAGGCAATCTGGTCATAGGACATCTTCTGATAGTACATGAGGATGAGGACACTGCGGTACTTTTCGGCCAGCCCAACCAGCGCCTGCCTCACCTTGCGCCTCTCCTCCGCGGCCAGAAGCCCTTCCTCGAGGTCGACCCTGCCATCGGCCACGTCGGCATCGTCATCGAGTGCGACGGAAGCACGCGCAGGTTTTCTGTTTCTCCGCAGCCAGTCGGCGCAGAGATTCCAGGTGATCCGGTACAGCCACGTGGAAAACCGGGCATCACCCTTGAACCCCTCCAGACTCCTGTACGCGCGAAGGAAGGCCTCCTGCGCCACATCCTCTGCATCCGCGGCACGGCGGACGAACCGCAGCGCCATCCCGTAGACCGGATCCTGGTACCGCACCACCAACAAGGCGAACAATCGGGTCTCACCCCTGCGAACGCGCTCGATGAGTTCGTCGTCCGTCTGCCGCTGCAGTTTTGCGCTCCCGGGCACCATCTCACCATATCTGCGGACAAACCCCGCTGTCAAACATGTCGGACGCGCCGGCCATCCAAAACACTTCACCCGGAGACGGATTTTCTTTTTTCGGGCGATGAAGGGCGGACACGTGTCTCAGGGCAGAGCTGTCCTCGATGTCGGAGATACGCGGACTTGCCCGGGAAATCTCGTCGCTCAGCCCTGTGATCGACGTACTGGTGAACAACGCCGGGCTGTTCACACTCACCCGCAGCGAGACGGTCGATGGACTGGAAATGCAGCTTGCCGTGAACTGGCTCTGGCATGGAAGATTCGAACGCGGAAAGGGATCACTCCCCAGCAGGCAGCTGTATCCGTGACATGGTGTGCGGCCGATCCGGCCGTCAATGGAAGGACGGGCTTGTACTGCAAGGAGCGCCGTTCCCTGGAGTCATCACCCGAATCCTACGGTCCGAAAGCGGCATGAATACTCTGGGAGCTGGGGGAACGGCTTTGCGGGGTTCGCTACCCCTGAGGAGCATCGCCGGGGAGGGCGAATGTCCTCAGTCCACCCCGCAGAATCCCGAGCCGCACTTGCCAAGGTCGCAGCCGCATCCACCGGTATGACAGGCCGGGACCGTGTCCGCCTGCCTGCCCATGTGCGCGGCGAAGAGGCTGAGCTTCTTGACAACCCTTTCACTCTCGCAGTCGGGACAGGCGATGCGCGTGTCGGACCTCACCAGGAGCTCGAAAGAGCTCCGGCATGATTTGCACTCGTATTCGAATATCGGCATGGCTTACTCCCGGCGCCCGTCGCGATCGCTGCGCCAGATGACACGGATGCGCTTGTACAGGCCATCCCCTTCGCTCACGGTCTCGATATCCCCGTAGCGTGCCAGGGATGTGTGGATGAGTCTCCGCTCGAAGGGGTTCAGGGGCTCCAGGAGCTGCGACTCGCGGCTTCGGCGCACCTGGTCCGCGACCTGGTTCGCCATGCGTATGAGGGAGCGCTCCCTGCGGCTTCTGTAGTCCTGCGTGTCAAGGACGACCCTCGTCGTCTCACCGCCCATCCTGCCCGCGGCGAGGTTCACGATGAACTGCAGCGCCTCCAGGGTCTTTCCCTGCTTGCCGATGAGGATACCCGAGCCGTCGCTCTCGATGTCCAGTCCCAGCCTGCCTTCCTCGCGGAAGTTCACCGAGATTTCAGCAGGGAACCCCATCCGGTCCAGGAGCCCGCGGGTGAACTCAATGACCTTTCCCTCGAACTCACCATTGGAAGCCGCGGGGACGCTCCGCCGGGCGGGACGCTGCTCCGGGGGACCCTCTTCCAGCCCGGCCTCTTCCCCGTACTCCTCGCCCTCCTCGTGCTCCTCGAGGAGGTGCACGCGGATCTTCACCTTGCCGCCGCGGAAGAGGATGCCGGGCTTCTTCGCCTCCACGATCTCGAAATCGATCTCGTTCCTGTCGAGGCCCAGCTCCTCGATGGCCCGGTCGATCGCCTCTTTCTCGTTTCGACCCTCGAATTCCTTCACAATCATGTCAGTCTCCTTGAACCCGGATTGCTCATTTGCCCGTCTTTTCCAGGGCCTTCGCGCCGGGCTTTGCGCTGGCTTTCACGTACACCGGGGTCTGGCCGGACTGCGAATCCTTCTTCTTCCTCAGATTGTTGATGTACACCTGCTGGGCGGTGGAGAGGATATTCTGCACGGTCCAGTACAGGACCAGCCCCGACGGCATATCGTAGAGGATGAAGAGGAAAACGATCGGCAGTGCATACATCATCAGCTTCGCCTGGCCGCCTCCCTGCTGCGGGGTGCTGGACGGCTGCGTGAACTTGCTGGAAATGAGCTGGCTTGCCACCATCAGCAGGGGCAGGGCGCGCAGCGCGGTCCAGCCCACGAGGGGGATGGTGAACGGGAACGTGAGAATCGCCTCGGGAACAGAAAGATCGGGGATCCAGCCGGGGATGAACATGGCTCCACGGAGCTCGAAGTGGGTGTTGAGAAGGTTGTACAGGGCAAAAAAGACGGGCATCTGCAGGAGCAGCGGGAGACATCCCGAGAGTGGATTGACCTTTTCCCGCTTGTACAGCGCGGCGATTTCCTGGTTCATCTTGTCCGGCTTGTCCTTCAACCGCGCGCGGATCTCAGCCATCTTGGGATTGAGGGCAGCCATCTTCGCCATCGACTCGGAACTGCTGAACGTGAGGGGCAGGAAGACGAGCTTCGTGACGAGGGTGAGCAGGATGATCGCAATCCCGTAGTTGGGGATGAGCAGGAAGAAGAAGTCCAGGATGTACTTCATGATGTTCGCGAGCCACCCGATCAGGATCGAGGAGGTGACCACCTCGTCCGCGTGCAGCCCCGAGATCGAGAACTGGTTCTTCGACGAATCGTTGTAGTTGGCGAGGATTTCCTTCTTCATGGGCCCGAGATAAAAGCGGAAGGTATCCGTGGTCGACGGGCTCTGGAGGGGAGGACGTTCGAAGGAGATCGTCGATCTGTCAAAGCCCGGCACGAGCGGGCGGGAATCGAACACCACGTGGTATGAAGTGCTCACGGGTTGGGCGATCGCGGTGAAATACTTGCCGACCACGGCAGTCCACGTAAAGTCCTTGTCCAGCTCCTTGAACGAGCCCATTTTCACGCCCGGATCCTGGCGTTTGTTGTCTGCCCAGTAGGCGTAGTTGCGGAATTCGTTCCTGCCGTCCAGCTTCAGGTAGTGAGGGCCGATCTGCGGACCCATGGTGAGCGTGTACGCAAAGCCGCCGAAGTTCAGGCTGGGGAAGTCGTTGATCGAGTTCTGGATGGTCACCCGCAGCTCGAAGAGGTACTCGTCCTTGTCGAACACGTAGGTCTTGTGCAGGGTGAAGGGAATGCCGGTCGGTGACAGGAAGGTGCGGGAGAAGTCGTAGATGCTCTGGTTTGTGCTGCCGGATTCCTTCATCGCGAAGGGTACCGCAAGCTGCTCGGCGGTGTAGTCACCGAAAGAGAGGGCGAAGGGCATCTCTCCCGTCGTCGCTGACGCGGGCAGCAGAAGCATCTCCACCGGCGAGCCGTCATCGTTCTTGTACTTCTTCAGTTTCACCGATGAGAGCGTGGCTCCCTGCGCGGCGAAGGTGAGGATGTACTGGTCGGTCTCCCTGACGAACGTGGCGCTCTGCGACGCAGGGGGGGCAGAGTCCGGAAGCGGCACGACCCTGCCCGGCGCTGCTGCCGCGGCGGCAGGAGCGGACCCGGGCTTCTGCGCAGCGGTCTGTGCGGCTGCAGCCTGGCCGTTTGATGCCGTGGAGCCCGAGGCCGGCGCTCCAGCGGGTGCGGGTTCCTGGGACTGGGCCTGCGGGGCCGTTGCCTCCGGCCCGGAGGCGGGTTTCGGAGGCGAGAGCAGAGGCGTGATCAGCATTCCTGCCACGATGATCACCACGGAGATGACGACGGCCAACAGCGTTTTCCTGTCCATAATTCCTTCTTTATCAGGGAACAGGGTCGTACCCACCCACATGGAAGGGGTGGCACCGGAGAAGCCTCCGGGCAGCGAGGTACGATCCCTTCAAGAAGCCGTGCTTCATCAGGGCTTCCCTGGCGTACTGCGAGCAGCTGGGAACGTAACGGCACGAGGCGGGGAGCCCCGGGGAGATGACCTGCTGGTAGATGCTGATGAGGAAAACCGCAATGTATTTCATCGAGGTCTCATCACTCCGCGCCCCGCAGACCTGCCCGCCCAACGAGCTGCCGCATCGAAGCGCACCTGTCGGTGAATGTCGCGCCGAATCGCACGATGAGGAAGAGAAGGTCGTGACCCGAGGTGATCGTCTCTTTCAGAGATCGATACGCTTCCCGCGTGATCCTCTTCTCCCGATTCCGCCGGACCGCTCCACCGCATCCCCGGGCAACAACCACCGCGAAACGGTTTCCCCAGCCGCCGTTGCTCCTGTACAGGAGCCTCACCCCCCGGCCTTCGATCCTCGCGGCCGAGGAGAACAGCTCCCTGATGTCACTGTTCCTGCGGAGCCTGTCCTTCCTAGTAAGGCTTTTTCTCATCAGAGGCCGTGAGCTTCACCCGCCCTTTTGCGCGCCTGCGCTTCAGAACGAGCCGTCCGCCCTTGGTGGCCATGCGTGCGCGAAAGCCGAACTTTCTGGTCCTCTTGGTCTTGCTGGGCTGATACGTCCGTTTCATTGGAAAATGCTCCTTGCTTATCCTGACGAGCAGGTGTTTTTGTCACGGGTTATTGTGTTGTGAATATAGAGTGGATGCCCCTCTCTGTCAATGGTCGGTGCTGCCCTGGCCGCCTACCCGGATGCGGATTCCCTCCACGGACACCAGCGGAACCGCCTTCCGGGCAGCCTCCAGCAGAGTATCCTGGCGGAGATGCATCATCTGGAGCCAGCCGGGGTGATCCACTTCGACAATGAGGATGCCGTTCCGAACGTCAACCAGTCGGGCGTGCGCGGCCATCGCCCCTCCGGCGATTTTCTGCCACTGCGCGAAGAGCGGCTCATACGGGTTTCCCGCCAGCCACCCCTTCTCCCGCAAGTACTCCCGGAGAAGATCGCCTACCTTCTTCATCGGAGCAGTTCCCCGGATTCGCGAAAGTCCCCTTCGTCGACTTCCAGGACCAAGGTGTCGGGGGTGCAATAGGACCGCCAACCCTCGTCCGGGAGGAACGTGAAGAACGCCTGCTCGTACCCGGGAAACCGTGCAAGGAATGCGCGCTTCTTTCCCGGGTCGAGCTCGAGGAGCACGTCGTCCACGAGGAGCACGGGCTTCCGAGAGGTCCGTCCCGAGAGATATTGCGCCTGGGCGACACGTAGCGCGAGGGCGCACAGCCGGAGCTGCCCGGTCGAGGCGAAGTGAGAGTAATCCCTTCCCTCCCGCACGTACGAGCACAGGTCCCGGTGAGGTCCCGAGGTGGTCGCACCGAGGAGCCTGTCCCGCTCTCGCCGCTGCGCGAGTTGCCCCATCACCTCATCGGTCGTGCAGAGTCCTTCCCAGGAAGGGCGATAGCGGATCCGC
>JBEKXR010000208.1:0-13404 GCA_049511935.1 Spirochaetia bacterium
GCGGATCTGAACTCCCTGGACCAGGCGGGATTCGAGGCCGTGTGCGGCCCGCTGTTCGAGGGTTCTCCGTGGATCGCCGCACGGACGTGGATCAGACGCCCATTTTCTTCGCTCGATGTCCTGCTGTCCGAGCTGGCCGCGACCGTGGCGCGTGCCTCCGAGACCGAACAGCTCCACCTCATTGCAGCTCACCCGGACCTCGTCGGCCGGCTCGCGAGAGAAGGGGCGCTTTCCCGCGAATCGACCAGAGAGCAGGCGGCCGCGGGGTTGGACGCCCTCTCCGAGCAGGAAGTTGCCCTCTTCACTCGCTACAACAGCGCGTACCGCGAGAAGTTCGGATTTCCCTTCGTCATCTGCGCTCGGGAGAACAGGAAGGAGGGGATCCTTGAGGCGTTCCCAGGGAGATTTGCACACACCCGGACTGAGGAGATTGCCGTGGCCATGGCGGAAATCGCGAAGATCGCCCGGCTTCGACTTCTCGACCGTGTGGCGGAGGGCTGAGCAGTGGCGCGCCTGACGGCCAACAGCTACGGGAAATGCGACGTCCGCCTGACCAAGGTGGTCCGCACAGGAGCGACGCACACCCTGTGGGAGCTCACCGCGTCCATCATTCTCACCGGGGACTTCGCGCGCATTTACACGAATGGCGACAACTCTCCCTGCATCCCGACGGACACGATGAAGAACACCGTGTACGTGTTGGCGAAGAAAAACGAATTCGGGTCGCCGGAAGAGTTCGGCGTGATCCTTGCCAGCCATTTCGTCGGGCGCTTCGATCACGTGGAGAGCGACGAGGTGTCCATTGCCCAGAAGATCTGGACGCGCATTCCCGCGGGGGGGAGACCCCACGATCACTCCTTCTCGAGCGCGGGCTCGGGCCGCCGCACGTGCGTGGTCAAAAAGACTCGGCGGGGCCCGCCCCGTGTCAGCGGCGGACTTGCCGGGCTCGAAGTGATCAAGACGACGGGGTCGGGATTCTCGGGGTTTCTGAAGGACGAGTACACGACGCTTCAGGAGACGACGGACCGGATCCTCGCCACGAGCATCGATGCGGCCTGGGATTTCCTTCCATCCGCGTCGCCTGATTACAATGCGGTCTTCGAAACGGCCTTCCGCATCATACCGGAGACATTCGCTACCCACGAAAGCCTGAGCGTTCAGCAGACCATCTACGCGATGGGCGAGGCTCTGCTGGCCCGGGTGCCTGACATTGCGACGGTCAGCTTTACACTGCCCAACCAGCACCGGCTTCCCGTGAACCTCTCGCCGTTCAGGCTGGCCAATGAAAATGAGATATTCGTGGCGACGAGCGAGCCCTTCGGCCTCATCAAGGGAACCGTCGCGAGGGAGTGAAAAATGGGCAGGCTCAGCACCCACGTTCTGGACACGGCGAGCGGCACACCGGCGGCAGGGATCCGCATCGACCTCTTCAGGGACATCTCGGGCGGAGGGCCGCCAGTCCGGACCGTCTCGGCGAACGCCGACGGCAGGACGGACCTCCCCCTCCTGGAGGGAGCGGAATTCCTGCCGGGATCCTATCGTCTGGTCTTTCACGTCGGTGCATATTTTCGCGGCCGCGGGCATCCTGATGCCGGACGTTTCCTCGAAGATGTGCCGGTGAGCTTTGTCGTGGACGATCCGTCGGGGCGCTACCACGTTCCTCTGCTCGTCTCCCCATGGTCGTACGCGACCTATCGGGGAAGCTGAGCCATGCCGTTTGACCTCCTGATCCGCGGCGCATACGTCGTCACCGCTGTCGGGGTCGATCGCCTCTCGATTGGAATCGAGGAGGGGAAGGTCGCTGCCCTGGTGCCCGAGGAATCGGGAGCGGCACGGGAGACGATCGATGCACGGGGGCTTCACGTGTTCCCGGGCGTGATCGATGCGCACGTGCATTTCAACGAGCCGGGCCGGACCGAGTGGGAAGGCGTGGCCAGCGGGTCTGCCGCCCTCTCGGCCGGCGGGGGGACCTGTTTCATCGACATGCCGCTGAACTCCTCCCCACCGACTCTCGATGCGCCCTCCTTTGCCGCAAAGCTCGCTGCCTTCAAGGGCGCGGCGCGCACGGATTTCGCTCTCTGGGGCGGGCTGACTCCCGACAACATCGATCACCTCGAGGCGCTTGCCGAGTGCGGCGTCGTGGGGTTCAAGGCGTTCATGTCCGGGAGCGGGATCGAGGACTTCCGCCGATGCGACGATGACACTCTCTTCCGGGGCATGCAGATTGCGGCGAGGCTCGGGCTGCCCGTCGCCGTGCACGCGGAGAATGACGGCATCGTCAGCGCGCTGTCCGCGTCCGCGCGTGCCGGTGGTCGAACGTCGGTTCGCGATTTCCTCGCCTCGCGGCCCCTCATCGCGGAAGCGGAAGCAATCTCCCGTGCCCTCCTCTTTGCCGGGGAAACGGGATGCTCCCTGCACGTGGTCCACACCAGCTCAGCCCGAGGAGCCGAGCTCGTCCGCGCGGCCGTGGAGAGCGGCCTGTGCGACGCGACGTGTGAGACGTGTCCCCACTACCTGCTCCTCTGTGACAGCGACGTGGAGGAGCTGGGAGCGCGTGCGAAGTGCGCTCCCCCGGTGCGCTCCGCGGGCGAGCGCGACAAGCTCGTTGCCCTGGTGGCGGCAGGCCGCGTGGATACAATCGGATCGGACCACTCTCCGGCTCCCCCGGAGATGAAGAGATCGGAGGATTTCTTCAGGGCGTGGGGGGGAATCAGCGGTGTGCAGTCCACCCTGCGCGCGCTCCTCACGCTCGACCTGCCGCTCCCCCTGGCCGCGCGGCTCGCGTCCGTGAACGTCGCCCGCCGCTTTCGACTGCCCGGGAAAGGCGGCATTCGTATCGGGGCGGACGCTGACCTCGCGCTGGTCGACCTCTCCGTCACGTCGGCGCTGGGCGTCGAGGAGCTGCTGGATCGCCATCGTGCAAGCCCGTACGCGGGCCGCACATTCCGCGGCGTCGTAAGGCGGACACTGGTCCGCGGACGTACGGTATGCAGGGATGGTGTGACGGTCGGTGCACCCACAGGGCAATTCCTGCGGCCGGGCCGGGTTTGAGCGAGGATCCACCCCCCGCCGCAGGATCACCCGATGTCAGGCGAGTCCCTTTTTTCCAAACCGATTGTAATGCGTGAAATCTTCGATATCTCGGCGAACTCTCATGTACGTGCCGCGCTCCCCTGCCGGATACCCCAAGCGGCAGGTGAAGGCGATTTTCAGATGCGCAGGGATGTTCAGAAGACTCTTGAGCTGGCGTTCGACAGGATCCGCCGCGAGGGAGCTCAGGATATGCAGGCCGATCCCCAGGGAGCTTGCCATGAGCCACATGTTTTCCATGACGCAGCCGATGCTCATGATCCCCAGGAAATCACCTTCCGAGGCCGGCGCGCGCTGCCGCGGGTCATACAAGACGAGCAACAGCACGGCGCTTGCCTGTAGTGGGATCCGCGCTGCCATGCCCTTCTTTTCCTCCGCGGTCAGATCGGCGAGCTTGAAGTCCGGTTTTCTCATGAAAGGAGGGAACATCGTGGCAAGGATCCCGACTTTCTTCCTCGCCAGCTCCTCTTCGGAGAAGGACAGCTGCCCGTAGTTTTCCCGGACGAAGACTTCAGAGAGAGAGAAATCGATTTTTCCGATCGCCTCCAGCTCCTGCCTGTCGTCCACGACGATGATCTCGAAGTTCTGCATGTTGTGGGCCGTCGGTGCCCATCGCCCCGCCTCGATGATTTTCCTCAGATCCTCCCTGTCGATCTGACGCTGCCGATCATACGGGCCTCTCTGCGACCGCCTCTCCTGCATCAGCGTGAGCAAATCCGCCATACCCGCCTCCTTCACTCGTGCATTTTCAGCACGGACCTGAAATGCACCTTCGCACTCATCATCTTTTCAAATGCCTGCGCCGCCTGCTCCAGCGGGAAAACCTCCACCATCGGGACGACTTTGAAGAGAACGCTGAAGCTCAACGTGTCCGCCATGTTTCCGCCAACCCACCCGCGGATGGATTGCCCCCCTCGCATGAGAAGCGCAGGAGGCAGCTGCATCGGCTCGCTGGCGTACGTGACGATGATGACCTGCCCGCCGCGTCCGAGCCCTCCGACCAGCTCCCCGATGGCCCTGCTGTCGGGCGCCAGGCACAGGATTACCCGTGCCCCGCCCATTTTCCTCAGCTCCTTCACGGGATCCGCGCTGCTCGTGTCGATGCAGGCATGCGCGCCCAGTTTCCGGGCAAGCTCCTGCTTTTCCCTGCTGCGTGTCAGCACCACGGTCCGGAATCCCAGTCTCACCGCGTACTGAAGGGCAAGATGTCCTAGTCCTCCGAACCCCTGGATCGCAACGAGGTCCCCTCCCTGCGCGCCGCTGTTCCGCAACGCGCCAAAGCTGGTGGAACCCCCGCAGAGCAATGGAGCGGCTTCCACGGAAGAAAGCACCTCCGGGATCGCAACCAGGACCTCCGCACGGGCGGTCATGTACTCGGCGTATCCGCCGTCAGTGGAGAGGCCGGTTGTCAATGCATTTTCACATGCCCAGAACTCGCCCCTGCGGCATGCACTGCATTGAAAGCAATGCCCCGCACGCCATCCCACCCCGACCCGCTGACCCACCTTCCAACCCGCTGCCGAGGCGCCGGTCTTGCGTATGACGCCCACCACTTCATGTCCGGGCACTCTTGGGTAGACAACACCCGGAAAGTGGCCTTCCTTTGCCACTGCGTCACCGTGGCAGATGCCGCAGGCATCTATCTGTAGAAGGACCTCGTTCTCCCGGGGGTCCGGTATCTCCCTGTTGACGAGCTCGAACGCCGCTCCAGGTGCGGGAACCTGCACTGCCTTCATCGTGGACATTTCGCGACCTCTTCGAATTTGACACCGTGTCGAGATTCTCTCATTTCGTGCCCTTGAGCTTCGCCACCCCCGTGAGAAGGGTCTCGATCGCGCGCGCAAAACGGGCCTTTTCGGCGTCCCCGAGGCAGGCGAGATTTTCGTGAATGAGATCGGTTCTTCGCTCGATTTCTGCCTGCAGTCTCGCGGCACCGGGCGAGGTCAGCTCGTAGAAGACGTTTCGGCGGTCGTCCGGGTCCTCCGTCCGCGCCGCGAATCCCTCCTCCACCATCCGGTTGAGCATGATGCACAGCGCCGAGGAGGACAGCCCATCGTGCGCGGCCAGGGTCTTGAGATAGCCCTTCCCGTAGTATCGAAGAGTCAGAAAGGTCCGAAACCTCTCCTCGCTTATTCCTCCTTCTCCCAGGGGCGGAAGCTGCTCCCGCACGTACCTTTTCATGGTACCGAGGAGCTCGAGAAACTGCCGCGCGAGCTCGCGATCGGTTGCGGTTCGCCCGTGCGAGCGGTCCGTTGAGCGCCCCCGTGCGCGGCGATGCCGGGAGTCCGCCGCATGCGCCGAAGCTGATTTCGTCCGTTGTCTCATAATTTGAACCTAAAATGATGTTACCATAAAATGATCTGGCAGGCAAGGGGAGCTGCAGGTGACAGTCCCGCGGATTCGAAGCCCCGGGGCTTTTCGACCTTTCACGGGGTTCTTGTTCGCGGTATCATGGTTCATGATCGGCACACCATGAAGGCATCGATCACCGCGGCGTGTCTGTTCCTGCTCTGTCTGCCGCCCGTGGGAGCGCAAAACAGGCTGATCTATCACGAGCAGACAGGGCAGCAGGTCGCGCGCATCGAGGTGTGGGAAGAGCGAAGCGAGACTAGTCTGCTCCTCCGATCCGTGATGAGCTATGGCGAGACGTATGCCATCCGCAACGACCTCGACATGGCCACGATGTCCTTCACCTACGGAAACACGGACCAGAAGACATTCTATACCGCAACACGGGAGGGCAACGCGATTCACCTGGAGGGCACTCTCAAGGGAAAGCCCTTTTCAAACCTCTCGCGCATCGACGCGGACCCCATCTACGAGTCGCCCGAGCGGTGTCTCCAGAGTTTTGCAATTTCGGGTTCATCTCCGTCGATCCATTTCTGGATCGTCCTTCCCGCTGAGGCGCAAGTTTTTCAGCTCACGGCTCATCGGGAGGGCCGTGAAGTCGTGGATGTCGCGGGGAAACGCGTCGACGCGGAGAGGGTGAAAGTGAGTCTCCCGGGGATCGCGTCCATTCTGGGGAAAGGCTGTAACGGGCCAGCGATTCCATGGACAGCGACACGCTGCCCCGGCTCCCGGCCGCGGACTGGGCACGCTTGTTTTCCCAGTCACCACTCCGTATCTTTCATCGAGAGAAAAGCGGAGGAAGCCGAAGTTGAAGATCAGCGCGCGCAATATTCTCAAGGGAAAGGTGACGAAGGTCACCCAGGGGGCGGTGAACTCGGAAGTGACGGTTGAGCTTCCGAATGGAACTCAGATCGTCTCCGTGATCACCAAGTCATCGGCAAAGAGCCTTGGACTGAAGAAGGGCAAGGATGCCTATGCGGTCATCAAGGCGAGCAGCGTGATGATCGCCGTGGACTGAGCAGAGGGCCACCGGGAGGGAATGATGAAATTGAAGGCGATATCATTGTTCGTGCTTCTTCTGTCTGCGATCGCCTCTGCAGATGACAATCCGAGCACGAGCACGCCCGGCCAAGCCGGCAATCACGAGCAATCCTTTCAGGCCAGCACCTCGGGTATGGCTGCCGATTTCACCGAGAAGGACATCAACGACATCCACACCATCTCTCTCAGCGATTACCGTGGCAAGGTCGTCATGCTCAACTTCTGGGGGCCATGGTGCCAGCCCTGCCGGACGGAGGTTCCCGCCCTGGAAAGACTGCAGAACAAGCACAAGGGGAAGTTGGTAATCATCGGAGCTGCCGTGTTTTCCAGCGAAGCATCAGTCGAACTGTTCTACAGAGATTTTGCGATGAACTATCCTGTCATCTACGGGTCCTATGATCTGATGGACAAGTACGGAAAGGTCAGTGCCTTTCCCACCACCATAATCATAGATCAGATGGGCGCCATCGCCGGCAATGCTGAAACCCTTGTTGGCGAAATAATCCGCTTGGCGCGAGCTCACCTCAATTTGTATCCTCCTTTTCGAAAACACCCGCGCTGGATCGTTCTGCCTATCCTTACACCAGCACGACGACGAGGACGACAACCAACACAACCAGGAGAACCGTGAGCCAGGGCCAGTAATGCATCGTAGCCTCCTTCTTCGTTTCTGAACTTGTAAATATGAAAGCAAAAAATCCGACGCATTTCTGTACGGTAACGCACACAAAGTGTGACCCGGGTCACCGCACGATTGCGCCCGGGGCGGGTGTGTCAGGCTGCTCCCGGGGTACCTTCACCGCGTCGAAAATCGAGTTGAGCAGCGAGGTGGTGCCGGGGGCATCCTGTGCGAGCTGCCAGATCATGATGCCGCCTCCAAGATTGCGTGCGAGCCGCAGGGTCTTGTCTCGGAGAGTGGCGAACCCGTTGTAGCCAAAATCTCCCGAGATGTCCTTGCCCGGGGCATCGGAATCGCCGGTGAAGATGCTCTTGAAGGTTCGCGAGTGTCGGTCTTTGAGGCTGCGGCCATAGAAGGGCACGCCGAGAACCACCTTGGATGCCGGGACATCGCGGTCGTTCCGCCAGTACCGCATTGCCGCAAGGGCAAAATCATAGCTGGAATGGTGCACCCCCGGCTGACGATAGCCGTCGTCGTACGCCATGATGTTGAGGAAATCCACGTCAGAGATGACACTGTCTCGGATCGTACTGCCATGGGAGGCGTCCGCGCTGACCGCGGCGGTGAGAAGCTTGCCTGCCGTATGGAGCCTCTCGGCGAGGGTGTGCATGAGCGCGGCATAGTTGTCTGCGGCGTCCATGCTCGGAAACTCCCAGTCCATGTCAATTCCGTCGAGCTGGAAGTCATCCACGAGAGAAAGTGTACTATCGACGAAGACGGAGGCGATCCCTGCATCCGCAGCGATCGTTTCGAATGCGTCGGTATTGCCGTCGTTCGAGCCGCCGAGCGATGCGAGAACCTTCACTCCGTAGGCGTGGGCGAGGGCAACGAGCTCCATCAACTTTTGCCGCCTGGCGACAGCCTCATAGCCGCCCTGCCTGGTCGGCGTCAGGAACGCGTAGTTGATGTGCGTCAGGGCCTCGTATTGGATGTCGGCTGGCTCGCCGGACCAAGAAGGAAGGTATCCGACAATGCGGAAGTCGGGGGGAATCCGGAACTCCTGCCCGACGATGGGGATGGGGACGAACGATCGGGTTGTCGCGCATCCAGCGAGCGCGATGAGAAAGCCGATCACCGTGAGAGAGGCCGAAGGGACGGCTGGGGGCGATCTCTTCTTCATGCTCGGCAGCATCCTGCGAGCATTACTGTACCCGCGTCCACGCGGTGCGTATACAGGCCCGCGCGCCCGGGCCGCATCGGCGATCGAGACACGGGCCAAACGAGGATCGCTCAGCCCGCGCCCAAACTTGAACCTGTTGTCCTCACGCCATCACATTGACGCTTTGAGAACCGTTGCCCTGGCCCTGTTGGGTGATCCGGGTCCGGGCGGCTGCCTGGGTCAGGTATGCCTCCGAGGCCGCCCGTGCGGTCGGCTGCTCGGGGTTGGACTGGAGCCGGGCGATCTGCGATGCGGAGGACTGCAATGCAGCCTCGGTATCGTTGGGGGAAGGGATGATCTGCAGCCCTGTCCTGATGGAGGCAGGGCCGTTCGCATGGGGACCGTTCAAGGATGAGGAAGTAACGGAGTTGATCGATGCGGGCGTTGCGCCGCTGATCGCCCCCGTGGTCCGCCGAACATCGTTCTCCTGGGCCGCAGATACCCGCGCGTCCGGGATTGTCTGGGGCGTCCGGCTCAGGTTCTGCATGACAGATGCGGACATGAGCGGCGAAGCCGACGAAATCGAGCTTGTTGTCATAATACCAATGTACCGCAAAAGACTCACCTTGCGTGCGCTACCGTACAGTGATTTTTCGGATTGCATGCCTATTCTGATCCATGGTTCGAGATTCACCGGCTATCGGGATAGAGTGGCAAGCGGGCTTCGGTGTTGAGGATTGTATCCTCTTCAGTGCCGAAGTCGCGCAAAAGGTTGGCACAAAAAGTCGAAGAAGCCTGCGTGATCGGGAAATATTTTTCATGAAAAACACGATTCTTTGGTGCATCAATCATCCCGACTGCGGTTGGGCTGGGCTTTGTCTTATCCCTTCGACATAGCTCACGTTCAGCACGTTGGAGGTGGTAACGCTGCACTTGCCGAAGCGCACGCGCGCCACACGTGCAAGCTATCGGGGTACATCCGGGCGGATGAAGCGCAACAAGTACCTCAGGGGAGAATGGATTGATGCTGCGGGGAATACACGCGGCGGCGATCATCATCGCCTCCCTGTCGGCGACGATCTGCCGGGGGGCAGGGGCAGAGCAGCCCGTGAAGGCGGTGCTCCCTCCCGAAGGAAAGTTCACGTACATCGAGCGGGCCGATCTCCGCAGGTATGAAAGCGGAAAGTATGTCGGGCTCGAGTACCGGGAAGTAAGAGGAATCCTGCAGCAAAGCGCGAGTGCTCTCGCCGCGAGTATAGAAGGCACTTTCTACGTCCTGCAGGCGCTGGACCATAGCGGCGCACACACTTCCCAGGAAATCGACCATGCGGTTCCCGTCACCTATGCCATCCAGCCGGATGGCGCATATGCAATCGAGGGGGACGGGGCGTACCCCACTTTGCGTGGCTTCCCAATCGTTCCGAAGGCCGAGATTTCGGTCGGAAATCGTTGGACGGGAGTCGGCATGCGCCTGGTGGAGCCGCTGCATGATGGGAAGTTCAGCCGCGTGCGATTCTACTCCGATTACCGCTATGACGGTGAAGTGACGCAGGGCGGGGAAACGGTCAGGGTGATCACGGCCGCGTACGCTGTTCGCTATAAGAAGGGAGACGATCCGGCTGGCGACGTTCGCCTGCAATCCATCTCCGGAAACCATGCTGTGTCCATTCAGCTCTCCGCGCCGTCCGGTGCCCTCTCCTTCATGCGGGATCAAATGGACGAAACGTATGCATTTGTGGACGGCACGTCCGTGCAGCTCAAGGGTTTTGTCCTCACCTGGTTCACCTCGGCAACGCCGTTGAACCGGGAGGAGACGGCCGACAAGATCGCCAAGAAGCTCGAGGAATCCGGCACGCAAGATGTGGTGATCGAGCAGAAGAAGGAAGGAATAAGCGTTTCCCTCAACAATATTCATTTCGTTGCAGAGCAGGCCACATTCCTGCCTGATGAACTTTCCCGCCTGGAAGCTCTGGCCGGTGCCCTGAAGTTGATCGAAGGCAGGAGTTTCCACGTGATCGGCCACACGGCGGCCGTGGGCACCCCGGAGAGTCAATACGATCTTTCCGTGAAGAGGGCCAAGGCAGTCGTGGATTTCCTCGCTTCGCACGGGATAAGCGCCGGGCGTTTCCTCTACGAGGGCCGAGGAGGAACCGAGCCCGTGGCGCCGAGCGATACGGAGGAAAACATGGCAAAAAACAGGCGTGTGGAAATATTTATTCTCGAGGATTGATCGATACGAATGCCTGGAAAAGATCGGGTGCGATGCCAGCAGGATGGCAGAGGACGCACAGGATTGAACGGGAAGGTGAGGGCTTCAGAGCGTCTTCTAGTCGAACAACCTCTCTTGGGCGCCGCTGCATCGGACTCCCATCTGAGGCTGAGTTGGTCGCGGCAAACAGCGGGTGGAGCTGCTCTCGGAAAAGCAGGGAACCGGAGTCACACTGTCCCTGCCAGCCAGGCCGTGCAACGTTCCGCGGCCATGATGACCGGCAAATGGGTATTCGCCGCCGGGATTATCGGAAATGCGGACGCGTCTACGACGTACAGACGGTCCGTTCCATGCACTTTGCCCTTTGAGTCCACCACCGCCCGAGAGTCGCCGGCAAATCCCATGCGGCAGGTCCCGCCCGCATGGCGGTATGTCTCTCCCTTCGCGATGATCGCGGCCTGCAGATCGGAGTCGGAGTCGGTAGCTCCGGGACCCGGGTAAAGCTCACCGGCGGATAGTCTGGATAGCGAGAGGGATCGCGAGATCTGCCTGGCCTTGCGCACCGCATCGATCATCCGGGGCATGTCAGCAGGATCCGCGAAATAGCCCGGGTCGATGAGCGGGGCGTCCGACGGGTCAGCGCTTCGAAGGGTGAGCCGGCCCGTAGACAGGGGTTTCACGATGGAGGTGAACACCATGAAGTGGGCCATGGTCGGGCTTTTCCCCGCGTCTGTCGCGAGAATCGAGGAGGGGAAGATCTGGATGTCCTGGCCGGGGTTCTCCTGCGAGCTCTTCAGGGACAGGGCGGTCTGAGCGAAGGGCGCCTGGGGCACGGGCGGAACCGCGGCGAACCGCAGGCCGAGCAGAGGATATCACGCAGGGAACGTCCCACACCGTCGAGATCTTCCCGCGCCGCGACGCCGATAGTGCGCAGAATCTCCGCGGGACCAATGCCCGAGCGCATGAGGATGGCGGGGCTCCCGTAGGTCCCCCCGCGAGGATGACGGAGCCGCCTGAGATCTCCTCACCGGATCCCGCCAGCAGCACCCCGACCGCCCTGTTCCCCACGAGCCGAACACGGTCCACCATCGCGCCCCCGTGGACCGTCAGGTTCGGCCTCACGCGCGCTGGGGCGAGGTAAGTGAGCGCAGTGCTCTGCCGGAAGCTGCCGTTCGGAAGCGGTCCCCCCCCCCCGGCCGTGCCATTCCGTATCGAAATCCCTGTCGTCTTCCAGCAGGCGGAAAAAGGGGAGCACCTCGCGAAACGACCACTCGGGGCCGCCGAACGCCGCCTCGTTGTAATCAGCCTCTGCCCCGCGCAGAGCTATCGCAGCATTGGTTGCGGAGCAGCCGCCGACGAGCTTACCGCGGGGGAGGCGCAGCGACCTTCCGTGAAGGGAGGCTCGCTGGTGTATCCCCAATCGTGGGTGTGCGCAGGGGAGACGATGCTGAGGATTTCCGGCGGCACCATGGTGGGATCCGGATAGTCAGGTCCAGCTTCGAGGAGGAAGACGGAACGCTTGGGATCTTCACTGAGTCGCGATGCGGCCACGCAGCCCGCCGCTCCTGCTCCCGCGATGACGACATCATAGCCCATGGTTTCCGCCTTCCGACCTGACCCCGTGCCCCGAACGAAGGTACGGCCAGTGCGCGAGGGTGGTCAAGCCCGCTTCCGTGACCTGAACGCCATTGTCATACACGGATTGACGTGCAGCCGGATCCTATTATATTGAGGCTACGAATCGCAGGGTGAGGATATGACAATGGAAGGCAAGGTCGCCATCGTCACGGGAGGCGCCAGCGGCATCGGGAAGGCGATCGTCGAACGATATGCCCGCGAAGGCGCGATATGTGCCGTTGCAGACATAAATTTCGGCGGCGCGAAAAGAACCGCCAAGGCAATCCAGGACTCAGGCGGGAAAGCGTTTCCCGTGGAGCTGGATGTCACCCGATCGGGCAGCATCCGCGCGATGGTGGAAGCCGTTGTTGCCAACGCGGGGCGAATCGACGTGCTCGTGAATAATGCGGGCGTCGTCGAAGTCCAGCCTCTTCTCGAGATCGATGAGTCAATCTGGGAGCGAGTTTTCAGCGTGAATGTCAAAGGCCTGTTCTTCACTCTGCAGGCGGTGGCCCGACGTATGATCGACCAGGGGACAGGCGGCAAGATCATCAATCTCGCCTCCGAAGCCGGCCAGAGAGCCGACGATATGGTGATTGCATACAGCGCCACGAAAGCTGCGGTGATCAGCATCACCAAGACGACGTCGCTCGCGTTGATACGGCACCGAATCAACGTCAACGCGATTTCCCCCGGTGTTGTCGATACGCCGATGTGGATCGAGGTCGACAGGCTCTTCGGGAAATGGCGAGGAGTTGCGCCGGGTGTGACACGGCGCGGCACGGAAGAGCAGGTGCCATTCGGGAGGTTCGGGAAGCCTGAAGACCTCACGGGAATAGCGGTCTTCCTCGCGACTTCCGACTCTGACTACATGCTGGGACAGACGGTCAACGTTGATGGCGGCCGAGTGATGAAATGATGCAGGACCGCGCGGTCTCCACATCGATCCGAGTGAAGTAATCCTTCTCCCCACCTCGATGACGGAACCCTATCCCCCGTTCTGACCTTCTCACTTCTGGTCATCGCCCCCTTCGTCGCACTTAAGAAGCTCAAGCAAGCCGAGATTCTTCTTCGCCAGGACGCGGCCAAGGCGGAGTCTGTCCTTGTGACCACGGATCCCCTGAGAGACACGCCGAAGGTCATCGCGGAATGCAGCCAGGCAATCGGTATGTTCGACTCGTGGCATTTCGTCAGGGGTGCGCTTCCCACCGTGCGCAAGGTCTGGAAGGACTACTACATTGGCGTTGAGATCGATAAGGAAGCCTCCCGGCCGGTAACGAAAAAAGTTCCCGATGTGAGCCAAATCAAGCAGAAGGGCAT
>JBEKXR010000209.1:0-6949 GCA_049511935.1 Spirochaetia bacterium
AGACTCGCTTCCGACTGCTGGCCAAGCTTTATCGGGTTGGATTGGTTACCAACAGGGTCGCTACGAAAGGTTTCAGCTATTCACCATCCCCCTTTCCCAAGCTTTCCTTGGCGCGATGTGAACATACTTGATGCCTGGCTGCATCACTTCCTCCGCGAGAGTCATACTGCTGACTTCAGCAACGGCTTGCCGGCCTAACACCGGCGCGTGCGGCTTGATTGTGACACTCCGGCCGAAGGGGGATCATGCGCCAGAGAGGGCGTCTAGGTGTTTCCGGTAGGACCGGCTGGATCGGGGCGACCACAGGAACCAGGAGTTTGAAGGCGATTCTGTTCAAATGTTTTTTGACGGATGCGGTGTTATAGGTGTTAAGCAGCATCACTTGCGAGAGACACCACCACTTGCGGTCCAGAGCGCGAGTAGTCTATCCGCGTCGATAGAGTCGGGAACGGGCATCGTACGCGGACTTGAGAAGTTGAGGGATGTTAGCCTGCGTGCTTTTCTCTTGAAGGTTGTCCAGGGAATCGCACGGTACCGTTGCGAAAGTTCCAGATGAAAGACGTAGCGCTCATTCTTAGCTTTCGGTGTCTTCTGGTAGTGGTCGATCAGCAGCAGTTGTGCAGGCGCCTGGACGGACACGCTCTTGTCCAGATGCCGAACGACCATGATGATCCAATCGCCTTGAAGAAGCCTGTCGGCCATTGCTGGCTTGGATGGCCAGTGAAAGCTGTCGTGCTGGGTCTTCTGCCGTATCCTGATCTTAGCGGCCTTGCGCTCGCTGCGCTCGTATTTGGCGCCTTCGATAGGGGGATCTCATTCGCATCCGCCACGTTAACCACCCAGAGCTTGGCACGTGGCGTCTGTCGAGTGCCTGCGGCTTCCGCTCTGCTGGCTTGACCCGACGGCGGCCGATAGGCTCTCTTGCACTCTGCCAAATACTTCGGTCGAACGGGCTCGGTACATATTCTTGTCAGGAACTGCTTCGCGTTGGCTATAGCGACTGGATCGGTCGTCAACAGGGCGGCTTCATCGAGAGCGTCCCTTGAGTGGAGAGAAGCATTCGCGGAGCCCACCAGCAACGACTTGTCAAACAGTACTAGCTTGGCGTGGAGATTTCCGCGCGTATAGACCGCAACCCCTTTCTTTTGAAGCCTTTCGATCTCAAAGGGATCAGTGCCTCCTGACCGAACCGTCTTGAGGCTGACGTCCGCGACGAGCGTGTCGTTCCGTTTCAACGGAATCAGCTTTGATCCGCTGCGACCCCAGAATGCAACTGCAGCGCTCACTCTTTTCGATTTGGCACGTTCTCGCTTCACCACTTGCCAGATGACGTCACTGGTGAGGAATGAAGTCGACATTTAGGAGCCTCCTGATGCCTGCTTAACGCCGAACTAAGGTGCCCCGCCGAATCACCAGAGCGAAGCGAACCCCGGCGACGACACCTCTTCGAATCAGGAGACCACCCAAAAGCGTCAACTGCAACGACATGTCAGGCCACATAACCTCTCATTGCGGCCCGTCCTGTTGTTCATCTCTCTTTGTGGGCCGGATCCTTTCGGAGAGACCTGGGATGTAGCTGTGCCAATGATCGATCTTGTCCATTACATAGGTGTTCTTGATCTCGGTGACTAGGGGTATTACCTGATAGAACTCTCGGCCTGCCCCTGGCGAGGATTCGCGCTCGAGTTTCTTTTCGATTACTGCTTCGGCGATGGTTTGATCTTGCCCTACTATTGAAACGAGCCATTCAAACTCGGAGATGTCTAGGAAAAAGATCCTCTCATTTGAAGCCAAAGGAGGTGTCATCTCTAGGATGGTCGCTGGCCGTAGGATTCCATCTGAAAGGTAGAGGGTCTCATAGTGAACCAAGAGCTTTATCGTTACGCGGGAATCCGAGTTCATTTGTTCAGTAACGTCCAGCTGTCGAACGCCTTTGGCAAGATGCGATAGGTAGTCCTTGATATCCCCAACCTTGGGGTAGAGACGTTTCAGGGACAGCGCGGCTAGACCGGCTTTTTGTTCGACAAGTAGTCGGTACTTCGGCAAATGAATAATCCAATCTGCCGTCTTGACACCTACCTTTTCTGGTATTCTTTCGAACTGCTCGGGGCGAAGGCACGTATTCAGAAGATCAAGAACGTACTGCTCGAAGTACTTGCCAAACTCGTTCATGAAGTCCGCCGAGGCGACCTTTCGGTAGTACTCACGGATAGCCCAGAAGGGACCCTCGGTGGCTTTCCGTGCAAGGATGAACTGGTTTACGTTCAAGATCTTGTTTGTCGAGGATTTGACTAGCGGCTTCATGAAAAAGTGATTCTCCGCGTTTGGAGAGTCCCGTGCCTCGGTGTAGTCCGTAGTGTAGTAGTCAATTGCGGTCTTCATGTTTGCTAGGGTCATTGCGTCATCAAAATTCAAGCCCGTCCCATCCGAAGTCGGGTACGTCATGTCTGTCGCCCGAATTCCATATGCCAGCAGCCCGATTAGGGTCACGCGAAAGTGCCGTAGAGCCAAGCCTGTCTCAGCTCGGCACGCTTCATCCAGGTTCAGTGGCGATCCGATGCGAGTAGGTATCTTTTCGAGTAGCTCCACCTGGCGACAGAATTCGTGAGGCAGAAGACCTACCTGCTGGTACCAGAACTGCTTCTGAGGGAAGCCGACCGCGAAGCGAAGGAATGTATCTTTCTCAGAAAGGTCCCGTAGTTCACGCGCCGCAACTGTCTCATCCCAAGAAGTCAGTTCATTGCACAAGGCAACCAAATCATGGACCGATGTGACCCTGGGTGCGAAGTCATTAGACTCACGGATTGCTAGGTAGGCAAGGTCCGAGAGAGACCAAGAGGCAACGGTTACGTTGCCGGGAACAGGAGCAAGCCCGTCGAGACGCACAGCCGGCACCGTCATTACTGGTTCGTTTCGCTCGAACATGCCGCGCATCGCGTTGCCGATTTGAGCCAAGAGGTGATCCAGCTTGCATTGACGAAGGAGCCTGAACAACCTGTGAATACTGTCACTCATGGCGCTCGATACCGCGACCCGCCCATGTCCATGTGGCCTAACAATCTTCTTATCTTGTTTTGACTCCAACAACGAGAATCGTCAGTCTGCAGCGCCGGTCACGCCCTTGGCAATTCCAGGCAGCCTTTCTCTCTCAGCAACGATGTTAGGCTGCAGGCGTCAAACACCGACGGCGGGGTGGTTATGATGTCGAACCTAATCACCTCTCCATGAGGCGAGAGGACGCTGGCATCAAGGCTTCGAAGGCGTGCTTTTCCTATGCCACAGGGAGTGGTACTAATGGCGCTTTTTGATAGGCATCGAAGGCCGCCGAAACGACTCCTCGACTGGCGTCAGTAGTGTACCCTACCCCAGAGAGCTTTGAAAGATTCGTCGGTTATGGGGTCGGTTGGGCTGATAGGAAACGCTTTCGGGACGTGAGCCCTGCCGCACGAGCGTTGCTACTTCTTAACGCTCGCTTGCATGATGCCGACCCTTGCCTTCGGCTTCCTGCCGATTCCTAGAAAGGACCAGAATGACCGCCGCTCTTTGACGGGTTGCTTCTGCTCAGTCTTCGACGACTCCTTTGCGATCTTGGCAGGAACTGCTTTCCTCGGGCGCACTTTGGCGAATCTTTTGGTAGAAGGTTTCTTCCGCGGCCTCGTTGTTGCCGTGGCGCTCTTGAGGCCGCCGAGCTTCTTCGCTTCTGCCAGCGTGAAGACTTTTGTCCTTCCTTCCAAATTGCCCAACTTCTTCTACCAGGCTCCACAAGATAGAGTTTCTCTCCCCCGCTCAGCAGGTCACCACCGTTCTCAGAGGTAGCCCATTTCATTTTGGAGGGGTGGAAGAATAAGGGTAATGGACTGGCGCGGGTGGGGGGAGAGTTGCCGGAGGAGGCCGTCTACAGTCATCAGGACCTATCGCACGCGATGTACTGCTGGCGGCTGGCGACGTGATGGATCGTGTCGATGAGGCTGACCCCTATCGAGTTGACGGATGCGGACGTCGAGCGGATGATAGCCGGATAGAGCGACAATGAGGAAGGGGGTGCGATGCAAATGCAGACGGCGACACATGATGGAATTGAAATATCAGAAAGCCGCTGCGACTGTCACGTCTTGCAAGAAGGACGGGGACGCACGACTTGAGCTGCACACGGGTTGAAGGAGCGTTGACGATTGCTTCGGTGGCGTGCAGTCGGCTATCTTCATCCTGAAAGTTCAGGCGCGAATCGTGTGATGGAACCAGAAACCGCTGATCGGCGCTGTCCGATAGCAGCAGCCAAGTGGCAGAGAGCCAGCAACACCGGAATACTGGCTACGACGCTGGTTGCTAGGAAGGATCGGCCGTGAAGGGGTTCTTGAGGAAGTTGGCAAACACTCCTTGGCTTACCCCGTTACTCACGGCGCAAGGGTAGGATTGCCAACAGTGGTATCAGACTGAGCATGCGCAGTTTGCGCGTGAAACGGCCACTCCCCCACCACTTTATCATCGTCTCGTACATCGCCACTCCCCTGATCAACCTCGCGCTCGTGTCCTTGTCTCTGGGTATTCCGCTGGGCGTCGCCGCGGGCCGAGTGCTTGCCGGCTACGGGCCCCTCGTGGCCGCCTGGTTGGCCACCGCCCCGGTCGCCGGGGCCTGCCTGTACCTGCTGAACCGGGCCTCCTGGTACATCTTCCTGGTGCATGCAGGGATCATCCTTGCCGGGGCCGTCATCACCCTCGGTCTGCACTGGCTCGGCGATGTCTCTGCCATCCCTCGGCTTTCCCAGGCCGTGTTTCTCGCAGGAAACGTCATAAGGATTGCCTTTGTCGGCTACGTGCTGCAGAAGGATTTCCGGGCGCCGTACTTCCATATACTCCAGCGCAGCTTCAGGGCAGCGCGGCGTCTTTCTATGACGGTTCCGATCATCCTGGACGGTGAGGCCTGCCGGACCGAAGACCTCTCTGCCGGTGGCTGTTTCGTCGCCCGGCCAGCCCCGGAACGCGGCGTAGGAGAGCGGGTTGGCGTCCGGCTGGACTGCGGCGCCGCGGAGTTGAAGTGCGTAGGCCAGGTGATGCGCAGCTCGCCTAACGGCCTGGGCGTGCGCTTCGTCAGGCTCTCCCGTCGGGATCGCCTCGCGCTGCGGCTGATGCTCTCAAGACGGATGGTGCAGCGTCGGTAGCCGCAGGGGTGAGAGCCGCGTGTCGCACCTTGGCGTCGCCCTGGATTCATCAGGTTAGTAGCGGACTCCGAGATGTAGACCTTCCCGGAGGAATCCAAAGCGACGCCCCAGGGATAATGGAATGATACGGAGGCGGCGAGGCTGTTCGCGCCTCCAGGTACACATGATCCCGCCAACGTCGTCACCACGCCGTCGCGCGAAATCCTTCGGACCTTGCTGTTGCTCCTCCCGCTGCGTGATACACTAAGTGGAAACGATGGCGCAGGGTGAACGCGCGTCGCACGGATGCACCAGACTCCTCGTCCCACTCCTGCTGTGCCTAGCAGTGGCAGGAGGATGGTCTCAGAAGGTGGACGTCATGGAGCTGGACACGACCGCGGGTCGTTCGTTCCGCTTCCAGAGCTACGCGGGACCTGAGCCCGTCGTCGAATCGATCCACCAGATCGCCGGAATTGGAGAAGTGCTCTCCAGAAACTTGCTCGCGGGCGGCAGCCGTGGCGACTACTTCGGAAAGTACACCGTCATCCGCGCTTTCCAGCCTTCCGACACCGCGCGGCTGAGTGCCGACGTCATCGTACTTGGCGCCCGAGCGCAGATCGACGACATCAGGAACGTGCAGCGCATCGTAGCCGGGTACCTGGCAGCCGCATTCGGCTACGACGCCAACCAGGCGAACCGGCTGGCCGTGCTCGTGACGAAGTACAACGCGGCCTACCGCGGGGACATCCCGGCGCTCTCCCGGAAATACACCCCGCTTGTGATGTCGTACCTTTCTGCCGAAAATGCCGGCATTGCCCTCAACCACGCCGAGTGGCCGGGGAAGACCCGGCTGGTCGTACCATTGGGCGTCGCAGCCGGCGCCCCGGCGGGGGCGGGGGGGCCGACGCCGCCAGCAGGTGCCGCGGGTCCCGCGGCGGGAGCGGCTGGCTCTGCGGCAGCGAGTCCCCCTGCCGTTGGAGGCCGACCAGCGTCCCCGAATGTTGCACCGGCGTCGGTAGGCGGATCGGTCCAGGGAGGCGGTACGGCCCTGCCTGCAGGATCAGCGCAGGGAGGGGCAGTGGCCCCGGCGGGTGGGTCAGCCCCTGGCGGTGGGACGGCCCCGGCAGGTCCCTCGGGTTCGGGCCAACAGGTAATCACCCCGGGCGGGACGGCGCCTTCATCATCGACCGGCGGCCAGCCCGCCACCCCCGCAAGGGCTACTACCGCCGCGGCCGGCGGGGCACCGCGGTCGAAGCCGGGCCTCTTCGGAACCAGCTTGGTCTGGTGGCTGCTCGCCCTCGCGGCACTCCTGCTGCTGGCGCTCCTGGTGCTTCTCTTCGCGCGCCTCACCGACCGGCTCCTGAGCCCCTCCTTCGAGCGTGAGCTTCGACGGTCAGTGCGGGAAGGACACCCTCTGGTGGAGATGGTCGTGATTCCCCAGAACCGGCGCATCGGCCATCGCAATATCCACTATCTGAAACCGGGATCCTCTGGCTCCGTCGGAAGCGGCAGGTCCATGTTCCTTGTCTACTTCGTGCCGGTCCCTCGCCGGATGGGCATTCTGAGATACGATGGGCGCAGCTACAGCTTCGTACCGCTCAAGTCTGATCTGTTCCCCGGAGTTTCTGCCCCCGTGTCCGACTGTCTCGGCAGGAGTATCCCGGCGCGCTCCCTGCGGGGGTATCGTTTCATCGCGCCAAGGAAAGCTTGGGAAAGGGGGATGGTGAATAGCTGAAACCTTTCGTAGCGACCCTGTTGGTAACCAATCCAACCCGATAAAGCTTGGCCAGCAGTCGGAAGCGAGTCTTGCG
>JBEKXR010000210.1:0-6929 GCA_049511935.1 Spirochaetia bacterium
GCCAGCGGATAGTCACGCTGCCTGTACTCCCTGACCATGTCCCCCCAGTTGTCAGGAAAGCGTTTTCGGAGATCCTTCAACGAAAGCCTTTCCTTCTTGAGCTTTTCCCAGCTCTTCCAATCCGTAATGGGCCACTCGGCCCCGGACGGCATGGTGGCCTGCTCCTTCAGGAGAATTCGCTTCACCCCGTCCACGTCCATGTAGACGAGGCGCTTCTCGTCCTCTTCGAAGACTCTGGCCTCGAACATGGGCCAGAAGAGCAGGTTCACGTCCACCAGGCGCTGGGAGGAGTCCAGGCCGAAACGCTCGCGCACGTCCCGGTCCAGGGGAAAGCCCTGGGTCGGCCAGTACAGGCCACCGGCCATGACGGGCATCCCCCGGGGAAGCCGATCCCCGCGCATGCGAGCCCATGCGCGGGTGTACAGGCTCGCGGTCGGGCTCGTGATCCGGGCCGGGATTCTGGGGTACGATTTCTTCGGCAGACCTTCGGCGTACCAGTTGTCAAGCGTCTCTCCCCAATAGCCGAACTCCCACTTCACCGCCCGCACGCCCGGGGTGAAGCTCATCACCTCCTGGAACCTCTGTCGAGTATTCACGTCCCCTCCGGGATAATATGGAGCGGTCCGGCCCCGGTGAGGCGCCGGACCTCGTCCGTGGATGTTCAGTGCCTCCTCCGACTACTTCATGCCCCAGATTTCGGTCACGATCGGCAGGTACTTGTCCGCGCTGGACTTGTCGATGATGGGGGTGTCCATGTAGGTGAGGTAGTCCACCTTCTGGCCCTTCAGGATCTTTGCCATGGTATCCATGGCGGTCTTCGCATCCGTTGCGGGTGATTGGAACACCGTGAAGAGCAACCAGCCCTGCTGCACCAGCTGCACCGCCTCGATCTGGCCGTCGCACCCGTTGGTGAGGATGTCCCCGGGATTCTTGCCGGCATCCTGGAGGGCTTTTACAATACCGAGCGCCATCCCGTCGTTGTGGGAATAGATGAACTGGATCTTGTCACCGTAGGTGGTGAGCCAGTTCTCCGTGATCTTCTGGGCCGTGTCCGCGTTCCAGTTTCCGGGCTGCAGCTCCATGAGGATGAACTTGTCCGCCCACCCGAGCTCCCTTACTCTGTCCTCGAAGCCTCTTTTCCTGTCAATGGCGGCAGAGTATCCTGCTGTGCCCGTCGCCTCGCAGTAGTAAACCTTAGAGAGGCCCTTCTTCTTGAAGTAGTTCACGTAGTACTCGCCCATCGCCTTGCCCTCGAGGTAGCTGTTAGGCCCCGCGAACCCCTTGAGGCTCTTCAGCTGCGGGGGGTCTGTCATGACGTTCGAGGTGATGATGGGAAGCTTTCCTTTTGTCTGGGCGTACATCTTGTCGATGACGGGAACGATGCCTGCGGCGTCAAGGGGCACGACCATCAGGCCGTCCAGCCCCTTGCTCACCAGGTCCTCGATCTGGTTCACCTGGGTGTTCAGGTCAGTCTTCGCGTCGGTCATGATGAGGTCCCAGCCTCGCGCCGCCGCTTCCTTCTTCACCGCCTGGGTGTAAGGGAAGAAATAGGGGCTGTCCTCGACAAAGGGCATGGAGATCCCAATCGTGACCTTCTTCTGCGCCCCGGCAGTCACCGCGACGACGGCGAGCGCCAGGCACACGATGATCAGAATCCTTCCGGCTTTCATTTACTCCTCCTGTAAGTCTCTGGATCCAAATCCTTCTTCACGTTTTTGATCGAGCCGCATTTCTGGAAAAGTCTCCTGCCCGCCACCTCCTTTCCGGGCCGAAAAGCCCGCCATGCATCTACCCTGCGGCCGCCACGGCCCCATCCCGGCGCCGTGCGGTGAGGGCATCGATGACGATGACCGCGATGATGATCGTCCCCCGCAACAATAGCTGGTAGTTGGTGTCCACGTTGAAGATCACCATCGCCCTCTCGATCAGCCCGAGTATCAGGACGCCCTGGATGGTGCCGATGACCGTTCCCTTTCCCCCGAACAGGCTCGTGCCCCCCAGGACCGCGGCGGCGATGACGAGCATGGGCGTCTGGTCGCCGAACACCGCTGACCCCGTGTTCACGCGGCTGGTCAGCATGACGCCGGCCAGCGCCGCCATGAACGAGCAGGCCACGAAGTACAGGAAGGTGTAGAGATCGACGCGGATGCCGGCGAGCCGGGAGGAGAGGGGGTTGCCGCCGATGGCGAAATCGTTGCGCCCGAACTTCGTGTACCTGAGCACGTACCAGACCACCGCGTATACCAACGCCAGGTAGAAGACCGGCAGCGGGATCCCCAGGGGGGACGCCTGGCTGAACACCTGGAAGGCGACAATGCTCCCCTTGACGGGGTGGCTGTTCGTGATGGCAAGGCCCAGGCCCCTGAAGATGATCATCGAGCCCAGGGTCACGATGAACGCGTTGATCCTCCCCTTCACCACCAATGCCCCATTGAGCGCCCCGACGGCCGTTCCTGCGGCCAGGCCGATGAATACGGAAGCGAGCATCCCGAAGCGCTGGGTGAGCACAATGATGATCCCCGTCACCGCCATCACGGAGCCGATGGAGAGGTCGAAGGACCCGCTGATGAGCAGGATGGTCATGCCGGCGGCCATGACCCCGTTGATTGCGATGTGGTCGAAGAGGCTCACGAAGGTCTGCAGGGTGAAGAAGTTCCGGTCCGCGGCGGAGAGGACGACGATGAGCGCGACGATGATGACCAGGAGTTTTCTGTCGGCGATGAGCCGGGCGGCTTTTATCTTCATGGGGCTATCCCAACCTCCTCCGCCTGTTGAACTCGTCATAGAGCACGGCGAGAATGAGGATGACCCCCTTCACCAGCTGCTGGTATTCGAAGGGCAGGTGGAGACGAGCCATGCCGTTGTTGATGATCGCGAAGATCAGGAGCCCGATGGCCGTGCGGTAGATTCCACCTACTCCTCCAGAGAGCGCCGTTCCCCCCAGCACTACGATGGTGATCACGTCGAAAAGGTAATCCGAGGCGGTCCCCACACGAATGCGGGGAAGTCGGGATGTGAGGAGGATCGAGGCGGCGCCGCATATCAGGCCGTTGATCACATAGCTTACCAGGACGATCCGGACATCATTGATCCCCGAGGCGCGGGCGGCGCGGTCGTTCAGGCCCACGGCGTACAGCCGCCGTCCCGCAATGCTCCTTGCCAGGAGCACGCCCGAGACCACCATGCTGAAGACCAGGAACCAGCCGAGCACGGGCACGCCAAGGATGATCGCCTCCCCCAGCCAGTGGAACGTCGGCTCGGGCCTGCTCCTCATGTCCCACCCGCCGGTGATGATGAGGGCGATCCCGGTGAAGATGATCTGCGTGCCCAGGGTGACGATGATGAAGTTTGCCTTCACCCTGGCGATCAGGTACCCGTTCAGTAGGCCGCAGACCGCTCCGACGGCCAGGGAGCCGGCGATCGAGGCGAGATACCCGTAGGGCTGGAGCAGGACGTTCGCCACGGCGCACAGGGCGAGGATGGAAGCGGCAGAGAGGTCTATGCCTTTGCCAATGATGACGATGGTCATCCCGACCGCCATTATCCCGTGCACGGAGAACTGGCGCACCACGTTGAAGAGGTTCCCGAGGGAGAGGAAACTCTTCGAAGCGATGGACATCACGATGACCAGGAGGATCAGGATGATGAGCATGGTCTGCTCGTAGAAGACGTTCACGACCACTCTCTTGAGGCCGGGCCCGGAGGGCCTTATGGTGACGTCACCCATTCCGCTTACTCCCCCCCTGTCAGGTGCCCGACCGCGGCGGCGATCAGGTTCTCTTCCGTCAGCTCGCCCTTGCCGAATACCCTCACTATCGTCCCCTCGCGTATCACCGCGGCGCGGTGACACATCCCGATTATCTCCGGCAGCTCGGAGGACACGAGGATGATCGACACGCCTCTGTTTGCGAGCTCCTTGATGAGGGTGTGGATCTCCTTCTTCGCCCCCACGTCGATCCCCTTGGTCGGCTCGTCCAGGATGAGGACGCGGGGATTCGTGGAAAGGCACTTGGCCAGCGCCACTTTCTGCTGGTTCCCTCCGCTCAGGTTCATGACGAGCTGGTCCAGGGATGGGGTCTTGACGTTGAACTCCCTGACGTAACGGGCGGCCAGCCCGTTCTCCCTGCGGGCACTGATGAGCCCGAGGCGGGTGAGCACCCTGAGGAGGAGGAGGAGGGTGATGTTCGCGCGAACGGAGAAGCCCTGGATGATGCTCTCCAGGCGCCTGTCCTCCGAGACGAAAGCGATCCCCTTCTTCAGCGCCGCGGCGGGGGAACTCCTGCCCAGCCTCTGCCCGCCGAGGAGCACCTCCCCGCCGTCCACGGGGTCCAGGCCGAAGATGCCCCGCATGATCTCGCTCCGCCCCGCCCCCACCAGCCCCGAGAACCCGAGGATCTCCCCCTCGTGAAGGCTGAAGCTGATGCCGCGGTACACTCCGGTCCGAGCCAGGTCGCGAACTTCGAGCACCACCTTCTCCCCAGACTGGTAGCTGGCGTCCCCGAAGAGGTTGCCGATTTCCCGGCCCACCATGTGCTTGACGATCTCCCCTTCGCTGGTCTCCTTCACCCCGGAGACGGAGACGGTTTTCCCGTCGCGAAGGACCATTACACGGTCTGCGATCTGGAAGATCTCCTTGAGTCGGTGGGATATGTAGATGACCGAAGTACCTGTCCGGGTGATCTTGCGGATGATGCCGAAGAGGTTGTCGGCATCATCGACGGTGATAGATGCCGTGGGCTCGTCCATGATGATGATCTTCGCGTCCCGGGAGAATGCCTTGGCGATCTCCACCAGCTGCTGTTGGGCGGAGGACAGGGTGGTGACGAGGGCACCGGGAGACAGGTGGATGGACAAGCTTTCCATGATGCCCCGTGCCGACTCGAGCATGCGCTTCCAGTCGATCCGCCCGGCTCCCACGGTGGGCTGGCGGCCGAGGAAGATGTTCTCCGCCACCGTGATGTCCTGCACCAGCGACGTTTCCTGGTAGATCGTGTTGATCCCGCGCTCGATAGCGTCCTTCGGGCCCCGAAGGAGCACTCGCTTGCCCTGGAGGCGGATCTCTCCAGTGTCGGTGCCGTACACCCCGGAGAGGATCTTGATGAGGGTGGACTTGCCCGCCCCGTTCTCGCCCACCACCGCGAGCACTTCTCCCGCGGAGAGGCTCATGCTTACATCTTCGAGCGCCTTCACTCCGGGGAACGACTTGGAGATATGGGACATCTCGAGAATCTGCTCAGCTTCCGCCACTCATGGGCTCCCTGCGGACGGGCCGGCGGGCGGGTGCAGCGCGGTGGACCCCCGGACCGTCATGCTCGGCTCCAGTACGATCGTTTCCGACCGGACTTCGCTGCTGTTGATCTGGGAAATCAGAAGCTCCATCGCCCTCTCCACGAGCTCCTTGATGGGATAGTGGATCGTGGTCAGGGGCGGACTGACCATCTCCGCGATCTCCAGGTCGTCCATTCCCAGCACGGAGACATCCTCGGGCACCCTCACTCCCCTCTCGTGCAGGGCCCGCATCGCACCGAAACCCATCAGGTCGTTCATGGCCCAGAGCGCCGTGTAGGAGGCGCCCTGCTCGCGGAGCGCCTGCACCCCCAGGATCCCGGTCTGGTAGAGGAAGTTGCCCTCGTACAGGTGGGAAGGGGGAAGGCCGACGCCTCTTTCCGCGAGCGTGCTCTGAAACCCCCTCAGCCGCTCCCGGGAGAGTAAAATCTTCAGCGGCCCTGTGATGCAGGCGATCCGCCTGTGGCCGAGCTCCAGGAGGTGCTCGGCGGCCATGCAGCCGGCCCTGTGGTTGTCGAGCACGACGTTGGACACGTTTTCGTGCTCAAAGGCCCTGTCGATCACGACGATGGGGATGTTGCGCTTGACGATCTTCGTGACGATCTTGCTCTCGTCCGACACCCGGGTGAGCATCACCCCGTTTATCTCCCTGCTCAAGAGGCTCTTGATCAAGGTCTCTTCAAGGTCGGGGTCGTCATGGGAGTTCACCAGGACGACGTTGAAGCCCTGGCTGTAGGCGGCTTCGAGGGCGAACTGCACCACGACGCTGAAGGCACCCACCGTGCTGTTCGGGATGGCCACGCCGATCAGCCGGCCCCGCTTCGCTCTCAGGCCCTGGGCGGTGAGGTTGGGCACGTACTCGAGGCGGTCGATGGCCTCCTGCACCCGCTTCCGCGTGAGCGGGTCCACCCCGTCGCGGTCGTTGATGACCCGGGACACGGTGGAGATCGAGCAGCCGACAACCCGTGCGATGTCCTTGATCGATGCCATATTTCGGCTGCCTGTCGGCCTCCCCTTTCCTCAGGGCACCACGGGCTCGATGTCCAGGACCTTGCAGGTCACCAGGAGCTCCTCCTTCCAGTCCCCCTGCGTCACGTGGATGTGGTTGGAGCGGAGCGACTCGACGAAGCGGTCCTGCGGGCAGTCCAGCTTCACGAACACGTGGGGCTGCTGGGAATTGGTCTCCTTGATCTTCTCCAGCGGCATCTCCAGTGCGTTGCCCGTGGCGATCAACATGACGTAGCGCCCTTTCACGCGGGAGAGCCGGGCCACGGTGAGCCGGCCCGGCTTGCCGACGTAGCGGGGGCACGCGCCCCCCATGACCCAATCGAACTCACGCAGGCCCTCGGTGACCCAGGTGACATTCTTGCGGGAACTGGCGAAGTCCGTGGGCTGGGAGCCGCAGTTGCACATGCGCACCATGTTCTCCGCGTAGTCGTAGTACAGGACGTCGGTGAACATCGTGGTGCCGCCCGAGATGTTGTTGAGGATCTGCATGGTGAGGGCGCCATTGGCGTCCGCCTCGCAGGCGGCCACGTAGGAGGAGCGCCCGCCGAATCCGTCATCCGCAGTGTCGTTCAGGAGCGCGTGGGCAACGCAGAAGGTCGTGTAACAGGAGGGGAGCTCCGGGAGGCACTTCACCG
>JBEKXR010000211.1:0-6911 GCA_049511935.1 Spirochaetia bacterium
TGCCTAATCAGGTTCTCTAGGAACTGCCTAGAATCAGCGTCGCTCAGCGGGAAAGGCAAATCGACCGACGATGAGGTTCCCTTGTAGGGTATAGTCTGATTGCGCGCTCTTTTCGAGCTAATCAGAACGTATGCAACAATTGCAGCCATCCCGATTGCGAACACACTCGCGGTAACAAGCGAAAGGTAATCAGTCCTCATCAGAGTCCCTTCCATGTCTTTACTTGGTCCGTCAGGATAAACCCTCCAGCCACCGCAACGGAAGCTACAATTAGCGCAGAGACCAAGGGACTGTTGTTATAGCTAGTAGGAGTGACTATCGCTCTGATTGCGGCCCCAACAAACATTATCACGAGCACGATGATTCCGAAGACCGATGCGAAGAGCATTACCATCTTTAGGTCTTGTTTGTCTGTTGTTGCATCGTAGGCGGCAACTTCAAACGCGGTGTTGATCATCGCAACTAAACCAACTACGAGAAAATCCGAACCACTCCATAGGAAACCACTGTCAATCGGCCACTGGAAAAGTGCGTTAGCGGCCACCACTTTTGCGATCCACGGGATTAGCCCAACGAATATGGTGGTGCATAACCAAAACACCCTACGCGGCCACTTTAACGATTTCATTGAGAATGAATATAGCGCAGCCGGGTTAAGCGCACAAGGCCGCCCCGATCTTCAAGGGTTCTGCTGTTCAATTCCTAGGGAAACAAGATAATGCTCGGTCACAGCCACATTGGCATGCCCGAGGGCCTTCTCCACCTTGTAGACGTCATGCGTTGACTTGTAGAGCCGCACCGCGAACGCGTGGCGCAGGTCGTGGACCGAGTAACGGGCCCGCAGCTTGCCCTCCGCGTGCAGCTTCTTGGCCAGGTACTCGAAGGCCTTCGCGACGTTCTCCGTCGTGGTGCTCTTGAACGGGGAGCGCAGCGGCAGTTCTGCCCGCGTGATCGCCTCCCGCGCTTCATCTGGAACCTTGCCGCCCTGGTCCTTGCCCTTGCTCGTGGTGCTCCACCTGGTGCCGTTGATCGAGAGCCCTGGCAGGCCTCCCACGCGGAGCCCCGCCTGCGCCATTATGACGATTGCCGCCCGCAGCTCGGGCTTCGCCGCGGCCTCCAAGAGCTCGATCTCCGCGTCAGAGGGGACCGCCAGCTTCCGCCGAGGCCTGCTCATTGGCCGAGCCCTGGTCCCGCGGAACGGGTTGTGCAGCTCGGAATGTCGCCGCTCCAGCCATGTCCAGAAGGCCGAGGCGCCGCTCACGGCCAGGCGCACCGTCGCCGGGGCCCTGCCCTCCGCCTTCTCCGCCTCGATCCAGTCGTCAGCCCGTGCGGGAGTGAGCTCCAGCGGGGAGATCCCCTGCCTCGTGCACCAGGTCTCCAGCCGATCGAGGGCCGCAGCGTACAGCTTCCTGGTCCGCTCGGATCCCGTGCGGCTTGCCCTGGCAATGAACCGCTCCCGCTCCACCTGGTAGGGGATCCGTTCCAGCTCAGCAGCCTTTTTCAGCTTGCCCTTCACCTCTTCAAACATCGCGATACGGGCGACCTTCTCAAGAGTGGCAGAGTCCAGGTCGGACAGCTCGGGCACTTCGTGCGCGAGTTTGCTCACCACGACCCTGATCTTCGCCTCGCGTTCCGCCTTCGCGCGATCGGTCAGCAATCCTGTCATGAGAGCCCCCTTTCGGACCCGTTTCTCATGACTCTGACAAGATCACGTTGTCGGAAAATGTCAAGGCCTTCTTCTTCGAATTAGGAGAGACCGAGCCTGCCGCTGAAGGGCAAAAGAAAGGGCCCCAGCCGTCGTGCACCAGGGCGCCCCCGGGGCCGGAGAGATTTCGGCCTTCCACCGACGCCGCTCTCCTGGAAATGAAAAAGCCGCCGCAGATCATGAGTTGCGATCCGTGCGCAAACACGGCCTCAAAATCCGCAACGGCCCTGCCGAGAACCTGGTAGCCGTGGCCACCGCCTGCGACGTTGTCGCCGTCCCCGGACTTTCTGTTTCCACGATACTGTCTGCCTGCGCCTTCGTCAATAAGGCAGCTTCACGATCTCGTCAGAAAATCTGCCGATCCCGTAGTCCGGCGCGACCCCTTCGACGATTCGGCACGGTACATTCGCCCGGCTCTTCCCCGCCTGCGCTTCCGCCAGCGACAAAAATGTAGCGATCGTGGCTCCACTCTTGTCCTTCAGCTGCCATATCCTGCGACTGAAGGGGAGGATTCGCGAGCTCATCGGCGAACCGGACGACCAGTCCGGGGATCCAGCCCGCGCAACTTGGCAAAATGCTCGTCAAGGCTGCCGGGAGCCGGCGGTTTCCACGGCACGAAAGCGAAAGGCCATCGAAGCACCAGTCGACGCGGGGCAGCGTCTCCGGTGCCGCGATCGAGCTTCCCCTCCGGGCCGCCTTGCGACGCGTGCTCGTGAGTGAAGTGCTGTTCGGCCGGAGTCTCTTGGGCCGGTTCCGGTGCTTCGCCGGCACGAATCTCCCGTGCGGACCAGCCAGCAGGTCGCGGCTTGCCCTCCATGTCAGCCCGAACAGCCGCCCAGATTCCGGTGAGAACGTCCTTCAGCAATTCGATCCAGAAGGCCGCCTGCTCGAGCGTGAGCTGTCCCTTCTTTGCCGGCTTCTCCGCGGGCGCAGCGTCCGCCGTCCGACAATTGCTCTCGAGGCGCATGAGTACCTCACGCGGCACCTGCGCGAATCGTTCCTTCGTCATCGTGTACCCCCCTGCAGGTCCGCCCGTTGCTCCATCGTGGGCCCGATGGGCTTGATCCCCTGGCCGCCCTTGCCCCGTAGCGCCGCGAGCTCGCTTTCTGCTCGGTCGGCCCGTGCCTTCTCACGTGCGAGTCGCTCAGTCATCGGCCGAGCGTGTTCGGGAAGCTTGTCTATGAAAACATACCCGCCGCCCTTGCCCTTCTTGAGCAGGTTGCGAAAGATCGGAGACAACTCCAGGATGGCGATCTGGTCGTCGCTGAGCTCGCAGACGTTCACTTTTCCCCGCGCGTGCTTCTGTGGCGTGTACCTGGCAGCTGGCAAAACTACGAAGGGACGCTCGCGGCTGCCAGCGACGGCGGCCCCCGAATAGCGAATCTCGTACGGATGATATGACTTCAACACCTTCATCGTCCTTGCTCCCTTCTCCGCGGCTGCCCGCGGATGCAGCTTACCGCCGCAGTTTGTCACAACCCATGAACTCCGCTTTCGCTACATGCCCCGGCGCCGTTTCCACGGCCTGGTGCCGGGCGCTTTCCCTTTTGGAAGAGCTGCCGGGTTCTGCGGTGAGGCGATCATCACCTCCGGCGCAGCGCTGGCGATCGGGGCGACAGGCGGCACGGGCACCGGTGGCGGTGGCGTGCTGGGGGCCGGTAAATCCTTCAGGCCACGCGGCCCTGCCGGTTCCCGCTGGGGATCGCCTCCCATTTCCACCCTACCGCTGGCGACGTCCTCCGCCATCATCGCGTCCCATGCTTCTTTGTCCATGAACGGGCCGCCTCCGATTTGCAACCGCGCAGCCTTGAACTGCTCCTCGGTGATGATCTCCCCAGTGAGCGGCTCGCGCTTTACTCCGTCCTTGTCCGTGGCGAAAAATACGATGTTCTCGCGCACTGTCGGCTTGCCGATCCCGAGAAGGTCGCTCAGTCGCTTGAATCGCTTTGTCCAGCCGGGTCTCATGGTATTCTTCCCTTCAGCGCGAGGATTTTCTGCTCGAGCTCACCGAATTGCTTTTCGATCGCGTCGGCCGCCTCGTTCTGCAGAATGTTCGCCGTTGCGGTAATGAGCCGCCTCACTTCCGCCACTTTCGGCAAAGCCCGGGGAGAGATTATGCCCGCGTCGAGATCCGAGGCGAGACGCGCGAGCCGCTGCCTGCATGCGGTCAAGGAGCTGAGACTCCAGCCGCGCGGACGTCGTGCAGAAAGCTTCCCCCGCCTTTTTTTAGCACCGGGGCGACTTACTTTACGTGCGGGCAAGGTTTTACGTCGTTTTCGCTCCCACAATTGACCGCGTTTCGACGTGCTCTTCACGTGTTTTGCACGCGATTTCCCTGCCGCTTTCGACTTCCTCTTCACATTCACGCCGAGTGCTCCGCGAGCCATCGATCGACGCGCCGCTCGAGCGCGTCAGGATCTTCGACTTCGGCCATGCCGAATGCGAGCCTCCGGAGCTCCCGCGCTTTCATGCTTCCGCCGGTCGATGCGGAGGAGAGCAGCAGCTCGGCCGCTTCCATGTCGTCATCGTCCACCGCCGCGCGGTAGAGCCGCTCCGCGATCTCAGTGAACGCCCTGCCACGCTCGGCAAGCTCCAGATTCCGCACGCAGCGGCGCCAGGTTCTACTCACTTCGTCGTTACCTCATGAAAAATGCGGCCGGCCCGCGGGAGGTGGTGTTTTCTCGTGAAAACCGGCCGCCGCCAAAAGGGATCCGCACGGCAACGCCGGGGCCCTGTTGGTTTCCAAGAAAACGGCGGGATCCTCGGCACGCTGTTGGGGATCCGCGCCGCGGCCTGGCAGGTCGCGTCGACGACCCGACCCGCTTCGGCCTTCGCACACCCGAAGTCCTGGAGCTCATGCCGAGGCCCCGGATTTCTTCTCAGCCGCAGCAAGCCACGACTGAATCTCCGTGTTGAATGCCGCGACGCGCGCCCCGAGGAAGGCTCGGATCTTCGTCGGGTCTTTGGGGATCTCAGCGCGCTGGGCCCGCTGGCGATCGGCAGCATCGCGGATGATTCTCCTGACCGCGTCGCTGAGGAGCTCACCCTTTCGGACCAGCTCGTCGAGCGCCGCCTGGTCGGTGTCGTCGAGCCTTACGGTAATTCGGACTTCTTTCGACATGGTGGTATTGTCTGCCATTTGTCTGCCAGTGTCAAGCACCATATGCGGATGATTCCCGATCCTCTTTTTCTGACAACCGTGAGTTGTCCGAAACGATCGATTCCCCGGACCGCGCAGCTCATCCGGCCGTCCCACCTTCCTCGAAGAATTCTCGCGGCCCTCTCCTAGCTAGAGATTGCTTTCTCCTCATAGCCTTTCTCTGGGGTCACGTCCCCTGGAGTAGTCTTTGGGAAATCTATGGGATGGACGTCCGTGGTGCGGCCTTCCGGAGTGTCGTGTCGCGGCTCCCCGGAGCGCCGTACTGCGGATGTCGGGGACGCCGCACTGCGGACGTGCTTCCCTCTGAACCTGCCGCTCGCGTCTCGTTCAAGCGATCTCTTCCCGCGTGACAACTTGAGGTTGTCCGGCTTGCCAGCCCTCGCCCAATCCGACCAGGCGTCGTCGAGGCTGTCCTCGATAATTTTGTAATGCGTTTCGTGCTGGAGCGGGGCGCGCTTCACGTACAGGACGCCGGCGTTCACCAGGAGGGTCCGGGCCTTCCGCTGCTCCCGAATGCTCAGACCGGTCTCGGCTTCGATCTTCGCCCCTGTGTGGTACTGATAATCGTGCGAGGCACGGTCCCGCCAGTAGAAGAGTTGGGCGAACAGGATAGCCGCGTCCACTGACCCGAAGAAGCGGGCGAGCTCCGGATAATAGGCGACGGGGCGGCCCAGCCCGCCGAGCGCGTCTGAGAGCTTCACGATACCCTCGCTGGACGGTCTTCGACCATTTCGAAAGTTTCCCCTTGCCGCTGCTGAGGTACCCCCGGGGCGATCTTCCTATCGCATGCCGTGTGCATTGCCGGAGTCGCTTTCTTCGACGGGTACATGCTCATGATTCTCAAAGTCGCTACACGGGCAAAGTCACCTGCGGAGGAGTATCCGTGCGCATTGGCATAAGCCTCAACTTCCGCCGCGCGTGCATCGTCTACCGTGAACGAAATCCGCCGGCTCACCGCGGGGCTTCCTTCACAGAAACGTCGGACACCGGTTCGACGGCATGATCGGCAATGAATTTCTGGAGTCGCTGGGAGCTGAAGAGGACACGACGGCCAATGCGGATGTGCGGTACCGTGCGCTCCCGCAAATCCTTGCGGACCTTCGCTGCCGAGACACCGAGGAAGTGCGCTGCTTCATCGACAGACAACAGATGATCGCTTTCGTTACTCACGACCCTATGGTAAGACCATTTGTTATCAAGGTCGAAGTCCGTTAATTTGCCAGAAAAGAAGCCAAACCTTTCTGTGTCACCAACCATGACCCCTTTAATCCGGTACAAGGGAATTCGCTACACGGGATCAACACCGGAAACGGTATCCGTTGATGTCAGTCGGTATTCTTGAGTGTTGACAAAACCCAGTGTTTCACCGTACTTTTATCGCTGCATAGTCAAGCGTGCTTATCGGTAGCACGGCTCTTTATCGGTTCGGGACCGAAAGGCCGGCGGTTCAAACCCGCCCAGCCCGATAGCTTATCCTCAGGGGACCCGGAACAAAAGATACAACAGCAGTGCAGCGCATCAGTTCTTCCAGAGCAGACCGCTGAGGAACTTGAAAGCTGCCTCCCGGCCGGATGCGAGATCCCTGCGGATCGCACTGTACTGGCCGCCTCTCAACAGGCCGACGACGGGTGAGTACTGCGAATCGATAATCAAGCCCCGGGGCGAGACGAGCGACGCGATCTCCCGGAAGTACTCCTTGTAATCTATGGGCGTGTAGTCGCATGCGAAGAGAACGATTCGGCCGTCGAACTTCTTTTTCACCTCCACGAGAGGGCGCAGGTTCCAGAGGTTGTAGTTGTTGAAGGCGACGAGGCCCACGGTGTTCATCAGGTTGTCCGCCTGGTGCAGCGCGTTAGGGTCTGTGACATAATAAACTGGACAGTTCACCTAATTCGGATTGATCGTGTAATTCCATTCTCCATGAAACTTATGTGGCTCCAGCGCGATTCTACCTACTTCCTCTGCTGAAACCTTTATGCCGCGCTGATAACGATTTATATCCAATCTCACTTTGATACTGAGACCTGCCTTCGTGGTCGTGGAGGC
>JBEKXR010000212.1:0-6894 GCA_049511935.1 Spirochaetia bacterium
CACGGGAACGCATGCCCTCAAGGCGCTCCTGGCCCTGCAAAAGCTTCCCTCGGGCAGCTACGCCGGCGCGGGGCAGATCGCCCGGCAGATCCGCGCGCCGTCGAACTACCTCGGCAAGCTCCTGAGACAGCTCGCCCGCGCGGGGATCGTCGAAGGGCGGAAGGGGACCAACGGCGGGTTTCGGCTTGCCCGGGACAGGCAATCCCTCTCGCTGTTCGACGCCCTTCGCCCGATTGAGCTTTTCGACCGCTTCAAGGGGTGCCTCCTTGGGAGGCCGAAGTGCGTGAGCACCGATCCCTGCCCGCTGCACGAGGGCTGGTCCCGGGTCCGGGACGAGTACCTCGATTTCCTCAAGACAACCACCCTGCTCGATCTCGCTGAAGAGAAAGCGCCGAAAGGCCGCCGAAAGAACGGCCCGATTGACCGCGCGGCGCGGTCCGCCGCAGGAGGTGCTCGATGAAGAATCCACGCGCCCGTGCTCTCTTGCTTTTTCTCCTGGCAATTACCTTTGGCGTCCTCATCTTTGGGGGATACCTGATCCACCGCGACAAACCCCCGATCCCCGGCACCGTGGTGTCGGACACTGGGGCGACCCTCTTCACAGGAGCTGACGTGAAGAACGGCCAGAAGCTGTACCTCAGCCGCGGCGGACAGGAGATGGGGACCATCTGGGGGCACGGAGCCTACCTCGCTCCCGATTGGTCCGCGGACTTCCTGCACCGCATGGGTCTGTACGTCGGGGCCCGTCTCTCCGGAATTGCGGCGGAAGGCTCGGCCTCATTCACCCAAAAGGACCTCGACTCCATGGACGCGATCAAGAAGGCCGAGCTGCAGGCGCTCGCCACCCGTGAGATCAAGGCGAACCGCTACGACGCCGCCCGTGACGTCCTGACCTTCACGGGCCCCCAGGCCGAGGCATTCGCGGTCCTGCAGTCCTACTATACGGCGCTTTTCCGGGGCGGCAACGACCGCATGGGCCTTGAGCCCGGCATCGTCGGCAGTGACGCGGAAGGACATCAGCTCACAAGCTTCTTCGCGTGGCTGGCGTGGGCGGCAGGCACGAACCGGCCGGGGCAGGCTCTCACCTACACCTCGAACTGGCCCTTTGATCCGCTCGTAGGCAACCAACCGGTGGCCGGGGCGCTCATCTGGTCCATTGCGAGCGTGATCATCCTCATCCTCTTCCTCGGCATCGTGATTTTCCTCTACTCGCGGTACATGCACGAGGATGATTACAAGGGCAAGCTCATCACAAAGATCTCCGAGCCGTCGCCGACGGCGAGCCAGAAAACCACACTGGCCTATTTCATTGCGGCAATGGCCCTCTTCGTGATCCAGGTGCTGTGCGGTGCCCTGACTGCCCATTACACCGTGGAGGGTGGGAGCTTCCTGGGGATTCCCATCCAGCAGCTCCTCCCGTACGCGGCAGTGCGCACGTGGCACCTCCAGCTTGCCATCTTCTGGATCGCTACATGCTTCCTGGCCACCGGGCTTTTCATCGGGCCCTTCGTGGGCAGGGAGCCAAAGGGGCAGGCGCCTCTCTCCGTCATCCTCTTCGTGGCCGTTGTGATAGTTGTCCTGGGGTCCCTTGTGGGGACCTGGCTCTCCGTCCAGGGGCGCTTCGGCTCAAATGGCTTCATTTTCGGACACCAGGGCTACGAGTACCTCGATCTGGGACGTTTCTGGCAGTTGCTTCTCATAGCTGGAATGATCATCTGGCTGATCCTGGTGGTGCGAGCCATCCGCATCGCGCTGCTTGCCGAAAAGGACCGGGGCGGGCTCACCCACGTGCTGCTGTACAGCGCCGTGACCATTCCCTTGTTCTACATGGCGGGCCTGCTCTACGGCCAGACAAGCGATCTCTCCGATGCCGAGTATTGGCGCTGGTGGGTCGTGCACCTGTGGGTGGAAGGATTCTTCGAGGTCTTTGCCACGGTGGTGCTCGCGTTCATCCTTGCGAGGATCGGCGCGGTGAGCGCGGAGTTCAGCCTCAAGATCGTGTACGTGAGCATCTTCCTCTATCTGGGCAGCGGCGTAATCGGCACATTCCATCACCTGTACTGGACAGGGACGCCGGTGCCGATCATCGCCCTGGGAGCCGTGTTCTCCGCACTGGAGGTCGTGCCGCTCGCGCTCCTGGGCTTTGAAAGCGCGCAGAACATGCGCACGATCAAGCTCGGTGGAGAGAATTACGTGTACAAGTGGCCGCTGTACTTCTTCATCGCCGTGGCGTTCTGGAACGTCGTGGGAGCAGGAGTGTTCGGGTTCCTCATCAATCCGCCGATCGTCCTGTACTACGCGCAGGGAATCAACACGACTCCGCTTCACGCGCATGCGGCGTTGTTCGGCGTGTACGGGATCCTGGCCATCGCCCTGATGCTCTTCTCCGTGAGACACATCGTGGCGCTGCGCGCGTGGTCCGACAGGATGCTGAAGTGGGCCTTCTGGCTCCTCAATGGGGGGCTGCTCGGAATGGTGGTATTCAGTCTCGCGCCGTCCGGGTTCTACCAGCTCTACTACGCCATTACCTACGGGATCTGGTACGCTCGCAGCCCCGAGATCACCTCGGGACCCGTGATCAAGATGCTGAACGACGCCCGCATCATCCCCGACGTCGTCTTCGGCGCCGGAGGCGTGGTGATCTTCCTCTTCGTGGTCCGCGCAGCCTGGATCTCGTTCTCCCGGAAGGCGGCAGCCCGGAAATAGCTTCGCGCGCGGACTGTCCACGCGGGCCGTGGTCCCAGGAGGGACCGGGGCCTTTTCGTCCGCCGGGGCGCCTCGCTTGACCGCCGCCGGACACGGTCGTAGGATACCGCAAGGTCGTCAATGATCCCTGCGGACTACGAACGGGCGCGTGAACGCGAGCGCGAGGTGGAGGAACGTCGGAGAGCAGGGCAGGCCGAGCGCCGGCGGGCGGGACTGGTTGAGCGCGAGCGTGCGTTCCGCCTCCAGCTTCTTGCCGATGTCGGCCGACGCACGACCGCCATCCTGTCGCGCACGGAGCTGCTGCGCAGCTCCGTGCAGATCATTCAGGTGACATTCCGCTACTTCATGGTGAATATCTTCCTCGTTGATGGGGAAGACATCGTCCTGCGCGCCAGTTCCATGCCCGAGTTCGAGCATCGCATCGACAAGCTGCGGTTGCGGATCGGCCAGGAAGGCATCAACGGCTGGGTGGCGAAAAGCGGCGAGCCGCTGAACGTGCCGGACGTCCGGCTGGATGCACGCTACCGCTACGAGAAGGAGGTCGAGAAGGCGACGCGGTCCGAGCTCGCAGTTCCTATTCTCCTGAAGGGCGCGGTGATCGGCGTGGTGGACGCCCAGAGCGAGCTGGAGGCTGCTTTCAACGAACTGGACGTCTTCACCCTGCAGACGGTGGCGGGGCAGCTCGCCGTGTCGATTGAAAATGCGCGCCTGTACGAGGTGCTGCAGAAGGAGCTCGCCATGCGCCGGCGTACGGAGCGGCTCCTGCGGGCTTTGCATGTCGCCGGCCTCGCGATGGAGATGGCAGTCTCCCCCGACAATGTCTTCGTCACCGTGGGCGAGGAGCTGGGCAAGGTGGGACTGCTCTGCACCCTTCACCTGACCAGCGACGATCGAAGCCAGGTCTCGCTGGCCTACGCGAGCCCCGCGCTCTTCCCGAATGGGCCACCGGCAGGGGCGTCCCCGCTGGCGGAGAACAAGGTGTTCCAGGCCATCCTGGGCGGCGCCCATGCCGTCTTCGACGCGGGCGCGATCGTCGCGCCCCTGCTTTTCGAGGATCGGCTTCTCGGCTACCTGACAGTGCTCTCTCCCGAGGTCGGAGTCGACGACATTCCCGCCGTCCAGGTGTTCGCGAACGAGATCGCGGCAGCATGGAGAAAGGCGCACCTCGTCGGGGAGCTGCGCCGCAGCCTCCAGGATCTCCAGCGGATGCAGGAGCAGCTCATCCAGTCGCAGAAGATGGAGGCGGTGGGCCGCCTGGCGGGCGGGGTCGCACACGACTTCAACAACCAGCTCACCGCGATCATGGGCTATGCGGACATCCTCCGCACGAGCCTCGCGGAAGGCGATGCGCGCCGGGAGGAAGTCGCGGAGATCCTCAGGGCGGCGGGCAGGGCCGCCGAGCTCACCCGGCAGCTCCTGGCGTTCAGCCGGAGGCAGGTGCTCCGTCCGCGGGTTGTCGACCTGAACGACCTCGTGCGGGAGATGCGCGGGATGCTGCAGAGGCTCATCGGCGAGAACATCCGCCTTCACACGCGCTGCGCCGACGGCTCGCTGCGGGTGCGCGCCGACCCCGCCCAGCTCGAGCAGGTGATCATGAACCTTGCGGTGAACGCACGGGACGCGATGCCGGAAGGGGGCCTGCTGGAGATCGCCACGGAGACGGAGCCTCCCCGCGCGGGGCAGCGGGGCGATCTCTTCCATTTCCTGAGCGTGACGGACACGGGAACCGGCATGAGCCCTGAGGTGCTGAGCCGTCTCTTCGAGCCTTTTTTCACGACAAAGGAGCCGGGGCGCGGGACCGGCCTGGGGCTCTCCACGGCATATGGAATCATCAAGCAGAGCGGCGGCCACATCACGTGCCGCAGCACCCCGGGCAAGGGCACGACGTTCGTGATCCGTCTCCCCTCCACCGAGGAGGTTCCAGTCGAGGGCGCACGCGCTCCCGCGATCCCGGTCGCCCCGGGTCGGGAAAAGATCCTCGTGGTCGAAGACGAGGCGCAGGTGCGCGAGCTCGTTCGACGCATCCTGGCCAGTGCCGGTTATTCGGTCGTGACCGCCTCATCGGGAGAGGAGGGCGGCGATCTGATGAGCGTGCAGGGCGACGTGCAGATGGTGATCACGGACCTTGTGCTGCCGGGGAGCGTCAGCGGCATCGACATCGCCCGAAGGACGCTCGCCGACTCGCGGGGGCTCCGTCTGCTGTGCATTTCCGGTTATTCCGAGCAGCTCGTTTCTGGAGCATCGGCGCTCCTGTCGTCCGCGCCGTTTCTGCAGAAGCCTTTCAGCGGCTCCGAGCTTCTGAAAAGAGTGCGTGCAATCCTCGACGAACCGGTTGCCACGTGAGTGAAGGACTTCCGTGATCCTTCCCCGATCCTTCGACACGAGCCCCTCTCAACGAGCTGCTGCTTCGTTATTTGGATTTTTTGTGATTGACCCGGCCAGCAAGATGATCTACGCTAGTCATTTTGAAGGGAGGTAAAAAGCGGGAATTACCCAGAAATACCGGCGCGCATGCGCCGGAGAGCACATCTCGAATCGGAAGGAGGTGAATCCATCTCAGACAATGCGGGAGTTCTCTGATTGAGAAATTGTATGGAAATTGTGGAAGGAAGACAAAGATGAAATTGACCAGGCTGATCGTATCAATTCTAATCGTGCTGTTCATTCTGGCAGCTCCGCTGGGGTTTTCGGGGGACCGCTGGCAGAAGCCCATCGTGATCGGCTGGACGCCGCCCGATATCACCGGTGTGTTCAAGACCGCGACCAACTTCTTCGAGGCCGCCGCCAAAGACGCCAACAATCACGGCTTCCACGTCCAGGTCATCACGCAATCCCCTGCCAGCCACACCGCCTTTGCCGACCAGGTGGCGATCATCGAGGACTACATCCAGAGGGGAGTCGACGTCATCGCCATATCGCCCATCGAGGTGGAGGTCATCAAGCCTGCCCTTGCCAAGGCCAATGCCAAGGGCATCCCGGTGATCATCGTCAACCTCCTTGAGCCGATCGCGGGAGTTGACGTAGCTTCCTACATCGGGTTCGACAACACCGTTGGAGCGGAGGTGAGCGCCTACGCGGTGCTCGACTATTTCGGCGGACCGGGCGTCCTGGGTACGGGGAGGAAGGTGAATGTCGCTCCCGACCAATACATGGATCTCGCTTTCTGGGAGAAGCTGTACAAGAACTTGTCTCCTACGGAAAAGGCCTCGATCAAGGGCACAGGGGCCATCATCGAGGGAGTGGCAGGCGGGTTTTTCTCCACCGCGCGCCTGAACGGCTTCCACAAGGTGATCGACCAGTACCCCGGCATCAAGATTGTGGGGAACCCCATTGCTGCCGACTGGAACCGCGAGAAGGGCATCAAGGCGACGGAGGACATCCTCCAGGCCAATCCAAGCGGGCTGGACTTCATCTGGGCAGCCTCCAACGAGATGGGCCTTGGGGCGATGCTGACTTGCGATTCCGCGGGCAGGCTCCAGACCGCATCAGAGCCCCACGTGCGGGGAGGCAAGAAGGTAGCGGTATTCACCAATGACGTGACTCCGGAGTCGGTCGCCCGCATCGGCGAGGGCAAGATGATCGCCGAAACTACGCACGGTTTTGCCGACTGGGGCTGGTTCGGCACGGAGTTCGCCGTGAAGCTTGCCTGCGGGCTGGAGGTTCCCAAGACCTTTGACATCCGGCCGCGCACCGCCTATATCAAGAACGCCTCTCTGTTCTATCCCAATCCCGCCCTGCCCGCCATCGACTGGGAGGGCATCAAGAAGAAGAGCAAGTAGCCGGGGCGGAGACTGTCGCGCGCGCCCGGGAGCCCCTCGCGCTCCCGGGCTTTCCTGCTTCCCTGAGCATATCGAATGTTTTCGTTTCCTGTTCGACGTGGCCGCGCGTGGAGGGGTAATGCGATGCAGTTCGAAGGCAAGGTAGTTGTGGTGACGGGCGCCTCCTCGGGAATCGGACGGGCGGCGGCCATCGCATTTGCCCGCGAGGGGGCCGCGGTGGCGATCGCTGATACGGACACGACCGCCGGTGAGCGGGGTGCAGAGGAGATCCGGCGCAGGGGCGTGGACGCCGAGGTGTACGCCACGGAAGTCTCCCGGGAAGCGGATGTCCAGGCCCTCGTGGAGGCCGTCCTGGGCAGGTGGGGTCACCTCGATGTGCTGGTGAATAATGCCGGCATCTACCTCCAGG
>JBEKXR010000213.1:0-6870 GCA_049511935.1 Spirochaetia bacterium
GATGAGAGAATCAGGACCTGGCTTCCCGCGGGCACGCGCGTGCGGCCTGTCGACCAGGAGAACGGGTGGACCGAGCTGGTGGTCTGGAGAAACTTCAGGGTCTTCGGCTGGATGAGGGACTCCGAACTGCAGGTGCCCCCTTATGCCGATGCCCCCCCGTAGCGCCGAAGGCCTGCCCGCCAGAACAGACGGGCCGCGGTGAAGAGGGCTGCGGCAAACACCCACGATCCGGCGAGGACCTGCCATGTCAGGCGCCCCGCCAGCGCCTGCGCAGGGACCGTCACGGCAAATGCCACGGGGACGATGAAGGTCAGGGCAAAGCGCAGCCACCCGGGGTAAATGCTCACCGGCCATCGCCCCGCCTCGTACATGCTCTGGAAGACCATGAGGATGTTCTCCACGCGCACCAGCCAGAACGCGGAGGTGGCGAGGATCATCCAGAAGCTGTAGACGATCACTCCCCCGGCGATCAGCGCAGCGGCGAAGCCCGCCGCCTGCGGCGCTCCCACGCGGGCGCCGAGCCGGACCAGGGCGAACGCGAGCACGCCAATGCCGAGGCCCACGTCGGTCAGTTTCCAGATCTCCACCCTCTGGATGCTGGAGAGGAGCTGCGCATCCTCGGGTTTCACCAGGGTGAAATCGAGCGTACCGTCCCGCACCGACTCGATGAGCTGCTCGAGGCTGGGCTGGATCATCAGGCGGATCGCGCCCCCGACAAGGAAGAACACGCCGACGAGCGCCAGGACCTGGTCCGGCGTCCAACCGCCAAGCGTGGAAGTGTAGGAGAAAACGACGGCGAGCCCGGCGATGGCCGTGCCGAGCTCCAGGAGGGATTCGAAGAGCTGGGCGAAGAAGTTCGCTCGGTAGGCAAGCTCGCCCATCACGCCGACCCTGAAGAACGTCCAGAGGAGCCGAAGGTACCTCATGCGCCGCACCCGATGCGCTTCATGCGCCCACCGCCGAGTAGACGCTCACACCTGCGCGCCAGACCAGCCGCAGGAGGAGGAGACACAGCACGATCCATCCCGCCTGCACGCACAGCCCCGTGAGCGTATCGGTCCAGCCCACCCGGCCGAGGAGGAGCTCGACCGGGAAGCTCGTGGTCCAGCGGAACGGAAGGATCGTGGCGGCGAGCCGCAGCGGCGCCGGCAGGAGTGAGAGCGGGGCCATCTGGCCGGACAGAAACAGCGCGGCGATAAAGTACACCTGGTTGATCGCGCCCACGCGCGTCGTCCAGAAGGCGGCAAGGGCGAGCGTCCATTCCATGAGGAAACGCACGCCGAAAGCCAGGAGGAGCGCCGGCAGGAAGGCCGCCGCCGCCCATGCCTCGACGTGGAAGACGGGCTGGAAGATCATCGCAAGGATCGCGGCGGCCGCCAGGATGAGCGGGAACGTGATGATTTTGGAGGAGATGTTGTCCGCGAGATCCGAATGGATGGGATGCACCGGCCTCAGCAGCGCGAAGGAAAGGGAGCCGTGCCGAACGCGGTATTCGAACTCGAACATGATCCAGGTGTAGGTGACGTGGTTGACGAGCATCAGGACGATGAAATAGGCGGCGAACTCTGCGGCACCGTAGCCCCCCACGCTTCCGCCGCTGGACCGGGACACCGTTGTCCACACCACGAGGTACACCAGGGGGTCCAGCACGTGGCTGATCAGCCAGATCACGAGGGAAGCGCGGTACTGCAGCATCATGGCGAGGGACGTCTTGAACTGCTGGGCATACAGCCCCGGGAGGCCGCTCACGCCCCCTTTCGCACCATCCATCATCACACGGTCCCGCTCACGCCAGGTCTTTCATGCCGTCCCCTGGGCGAACACCCGCTCGATCACCTCTTCGATGGGCGGGTCCTCCACCGTGAGGTCCACTACGGGAAGGTCGGCGAGCAGCCGCTCCGTGACGCGCGCGGTCAGGTCTTTCGCGACCCGCAGCGTGGCCAGTCCTTCCTCGCATGAAACCACTTCACCGTAGGCGGAGAGATCGGCGGTGCAGTCTTGCAGCCGCACGACGATCGTCTTGTGAGCAGTAAAGCGCTGAACGAGCGCGGCCAGCTCCCCGTCGAAGAGGAGCCGACCGTGATGGATGACGAGCACCCGGCGGCACAGCGCCTCCACATCCGCCATGTAATGGCTGGTGAGGAGAACCGTGGCCCCGAAGCGCAGGTTGTACCCAGTGAGGAAGGCCCGGATCCTCCGCTGCATGGTGACGTCCAGCCCGATTGTGGGCTCGTCCAGGAAGACCACCCGCGGCCGGTGCAGGAGCGCGGCGGCGATCTCGCACTTCATGCGCTCCCCCAGGGAGAGGTTCCGCACGGGCTTGCCCAGGAGCGGCCCCAGCTCCAGGAGGGACGTCAGCTCCTCCAGCGTGCGCCGGAACTCGAGCCGCGGGATGCGATAGATGGCCCTGTTCAACTCGAAGGAATCCGCGGCGGGGATGTCCCAGACAAGCTGGTTTCGCTGGCCCATGACGAGCGTGATCTGCCGCAGGAAAGCCTTCTCGCGCCGGTACGGGGCATGTCCCAGGACGGAGAGATCTCCCGCGCTGGGATGCAGGAGGCCGGAGAGCATCTTCAGAGTCGTGGTCTTGCCCGCTCCGTTGGGTCCGAGGAACCCGACCACCTCGCCCGGGGACAGGCTGAAGGAAATGCCATCCACGGCGGCGATCTCACTCGTGCGTCGACGCACCAGGCTGCGCAGCGCGGCCGCCGCGCCGGCCTCCCGCTCGCTCACGACATACGTTTTTCGAAGGTCACGAACCCGGATGGCGGCCGCATCGTCCACGACGTGATCATACGCATTGACAGTGGCGGTTTCAATTTGCGATTATCGGCCCTCCGGTTCTTGACTCTCCTCCCGGGTGGCTCGTAATCTTGATCCCGCAAGATGCGCGCAGCGGTGTTCTCAGGCCCCGGGCAGCCCCTCACCGTGACCGAGGTGCCGGCGCCTTCCGCCGGCCCGGGGCAGCTCCTGCTCCGGGTGAAGGCCTGCGGTGTCTGCAGGACCGACCTCCACATCGTGGACGGCGAGCTTCCCGATCCCCGGCTGCCCCTCATCCCGGGCCACCAGATCGTCGGCGTCGTCGAAAAGGCGGGGCCGGGCTCCGGAGGGTTTGCACCGGGTGACCGGGTCGGGGTGCCGTGGCTCGGCTTCTCCTGCGGCACCTGCGTGTACTGCGCAAGCGGCCGTGAGAACCTCTGCGAGCGTGCACGATTCACCGGGTACCATTTTGACGGCGGTTTTGCGGAGCTGGCAGCCGCCGATGCGCGTTTCTGCTTCCCCCTGCCGGCGGACTTTCCCGACCTGCAGGCCGCGCCCCTCCTCTGCGCGGGCCTGATCGGCTTCCGCGCGCTTCGCATGACGGGCGATGCGGCCAGGATCGGCTTCTACGGTTTCGGTTCGGCCGCGCACATACTCGTCCAGGTGGCCCGGTTCCAGCACAGGGAAGTCTTCGCTTTCGTGCGGCCGGGTGACCGCGCCGCGCGGGAGTTCTCGCTTCGGCTCGGAGCAGGCTGGGCGGGGGACTCCACGACACCGCCGCCGCGGCCCCTGGATGCCGCGATCATCTTCGCTCCTGACGGAGCCCTGGTCCCCCTCGCGCTCGCGGCGGTGGCCCGGGGCGGCACAGTCGTCTGCGCCGGGATACACATGAGCGACATCCCCTCTTTTCCGTATCGAGCCTTGTGGGAGGAACGGTCGATCCGATCCGTGGCCAACCTCACGCGGCAGGATGCCCGCGAGTTCCTTTCTCTCGCGCCCCGTGTACCGGTGCGGACAGAGGTCGAAGTCTACCCGCTGGCTGAAGTGAACAAAGCGCTCGCCCGGCTCCGCTCGGGTGAGGTCAGCGGGTCTGTCGTGATCGATCCGCAGCGCTGAGCGCGGTGACTTGACGATGCGTACCGCGGTGATGGATGTTCTCTCCATGATGAAAACACGAACTCTTGGCAGGACGGGAATCACCGTCTCGGCGATCGGCCTCGGGTGCATGGGAATGTCCGAGTACTACGGGCCGTCCGACGACGAATCGTCGATCGCGCTCCTCCGCCGTGCGGTCGACCTGGGGATCACCTTCTTCGATACCGCCGACATGTACGGGGTCGGCCACAACGAGATGCTCCTGGCGCAGGCCTTCCGCGGCGCGCTGAGGGACAGGGTGACCATCGCGACGAAGTTCGCGAACATGCGGCGCATCGACGGCGCCCATCTCGGCGTGAGCGGCAGGCCCGAGTACGTGAAGTCTGCCTGCGAGATGAGCCTGAAGCGCCTGGGCGTGAAGCACATCGACCTGTACTACCAGCACCGGGTGGATCCCGAGGTCCCCATCGAGGAGACGGTCGGTGCCATGGCGGAGCTGGTGAGCGAGGGCAAGGTGAGGTTCCTCGGCCTGTCCGAGGCGGGGGCGAAGACCATCCGTCGGGCGCACTCCGTTCACCCCATCACCGCTCTTCAGACCGAGTATTCTCTCTGGACGCGGGACGCGGAGGGGGAGATCCTCGACGCCTGCCGGGAGCTCGGCATCAGCTTCGTCGCCTACAGCCCCCTGGGCCGCGGCTTCCTCACCGGCGCATTCAAGCATCCGCACCAGTTCGCGAGAGGAGATTTTCGATCGATGAATCCCCGGATGAAGGCCGGCAATTTCGAACGGAACCGCCCCCTTGTGGACAAGGTCGAAGACATGGCGGAGAAGAAGGGATGCACGGCGGCCCAGCTCGCCCTTGCGTGGGTGCTGGCGAGGGGTGACGACGTGATCCCGATTCCCGGGACCCGACAGGAGAAGTACTTGAAGGAGAACATCGCGGCAACCGAGCTGTCCCTCTCGAAGGCGGAGCTCGAAGAGCTCGGCAGCCTCGTCGTGCCATCGAAAGTCGCGGGGACACGCTACGACGAGACCGGCATGAAGCGCCTGGGGATCTGATCGCCCGCTCTTGGAGGCCACCATGCCGCACAGCTTCAAAGTGAAGGTCTATTACGAAGACACGGATGCCGGCGGCGTCGTGTACTACGCCAACTATCTCAGGTTCATGGAAAGGGCCAGGACCGAGTACCTCGCAGAGCTGGGTGTCAGCGTTTCAGAGCTGCATGACCAGGGCAGGTTCCTCGTAGTGGCCCACGTGGACATCAGCTACCGGCGTCCTGCCCGGCTCGGAGAAAACCTGGAGGTCACGACCGAGGTGGAAGATGCCGGGATCATGAAGGTCGCCCTCCGGCAGCGGGTGCTGAAGGCGGGCTCCGTCCTCGTCGATGCGCTGGTCACTTTCGCCTGTGTCGACCGGGAGGGAAAGCCGCTGCGTCTTCCCCCCGTATTCAGCCCCCCTCGCGTGCCTTGATCGTGCCTTCATGCGCCCGCGGGAGGGCCACACCTCGAAGAGCTCACCGACAGTGGAGACGTCGGGGATGAGCTGCAGCCTCGGCCAGTTCGATTGCTTCGACAGTTCCTTCATGGCCGGCCTGGGGAATCATAAGTGTACGGGTCGACGATGATGGCTATTTCCACTACTTTCGTACGGACAATCCCAATGTCGAGAATGGCGGTGGTCCGTACGTTGGGGAGGCCGCATTCCTGGCGCTGCGGGTGGGAACGCGGTCATACAAACGGATCAAGAACATCCTGGACTTGGGGCTGGAGGAAGACCGCCAGCCCCAGCTGGACCTCCAACCAGTGCGAACGCCTCTTCACGGCCGAAATAGGTCGCCGATACACTAGAGAGGATCCGCGGTTCCGCAAACTTTTCAGCCAAGGCCTGGAGTCGGGTATGTGGAGCGGGTTCAGGAGGGTGAAACACATGAAGAAGCTGTCAGGAGAAGAAGATGTTGAATAGTCTGAGAGAAAGCGGCCGGCTCAGATTGACCGTATTCCTGTTCGCCATCTCCATTTACTGCGTCATGCTCTCTGCGTTCAGGCTCTTCTATACGCGCACGCACGGATACCTGTTCCTCAACTGGAATCTCTTTCTAGCTTTCCTGCCTTGGCTGCTGACAAGTCTGGCCATACTCAGGAAAGTGAAAAGTAGGATTGCCATCCTCGTCATCATGGCGGTGTGGCTCGTGTTCTTTCCCAATTGCCTCTACATTCTGACCGATCTCATTCACCTGCGCGAGATCGAGTATGCCCCCTTATGGCTGGACCTCATCATCGTGCTCTCATTTGCCTGGGCGGGTCTCTGCTACGGCTTTATTAGTCTCATGGACATCGAGTACTTCCTGAAAGAAAGATTCCGCGCGGGCTCGAAGACGGTCGCCTTCCTTTCCATATGTTTGATCTACATGGCTGCTTTCGGCATCTACATTGGCAGGTTCTGGAGATGGAACAGCTGGGACCTTCTGGGAAACCCAGCGGAGCTCATGCATGAAACATTTGATCGTTTCACCGATGGGGGGAACTACTACCGTGTATTTGGGTTTACAATTCTCATGGGAACCTTATTGAACTTCATGTATGTTCCCATCAGGAATATGAGGCGGAAGTCCGCGGCTTGAGGACCGAGAAACTGCCCTTGGCAAACGGATGAAAAGATCGCCGAGGACCTCATCACCATGCGAAAGGCGTAAAAACTGGTATTCCGCTAAAGTAAGAGAAGGGGACGGCCCCAGGGGTAAAAGTATACGGCAGACCCTCCGCGGATCGCGCCTTGCCCCGCCACGGAGGTCGTTTTCCTGAGGGAGGTCAATCATGGTGTTTCCAGGTTCAGTGGTCTTGGAGGCTTGGAGAAGAAGCGGGGGACAATGTGAACGCAATCGAACTTCTCATGGGCACATTTGGCGCTGCCCAACAAAATTGAGCTGGGCAGCGCGCGGCAGCGAGGGCACAGGCGCTTGGGAGGCGCATCATATCAATTCGAATGGGCTAGATACCATCTCAAACTGTGAGAT
>JBEKXR010000214.1:0-6860 GCA_049511935.1 Spirochaetia bacterium
AGCCGTGCGAGTATTCGAGGAGGAACTCGTCCAGTTCCTTCAAGGATATCTCCGCCTTCGCGATACTCGCGACGATCTCCCCCCTGTCGATGACGATGAACCGGTCGGAGATCTCGTAGACGTCGGTAATGTTGTGCGAGATGTAGATGCTCGCTTTCCTCGCCTCCTTGATCTTGTGCACGAAGTTCAGCACCTTCCGCACTTCCTTCAGCGAAAGCGCGACCGTCGGCTCGTCGAGGATGATGAGATCGGCCTCGAAATGCATCGCCCTCCCTATCGCCACACCCTGGCGCTCGCCTCCCGACAGCTTGTTCGCCTTCGAATCAACGCCGATTCCCTTGCCCCGGAACCCGATGGTGTTGACCATGATCTCGGTCGCTACCTGTTTTTCCTGCCTGACCTTCAGGAATCCGAACGGGTAGGTGATCTCCCGGCCGATGAAGAAGTTCCTCCACATGGCCTGCTTTTCCCCGAGAGACTTGTCCTGGTAGACGGTTTCGATTCCCAACGCGTGCGCCTTTTTCACGGAATAGGAACCTGTCTCGACCTTGCGATCAGCGATGTACAGATCTCCACTCGTGGGCGGGAAAACTCCGGTGAGAATCTTGACCAGCGTCGATTTGCCGGCGCCGTTGTCGCCGATGAGACCGACGATTTCGTTGTGGCCGACCTCGAAATTGATGTTTTTCAAGGCGCACACCGATCCAAAGTACTTCTCGATGTTGACCATGCGCAGCGCGGTGCGCTCCCGAGGAAGTTCAGCCACGAAGCGTTCTCCTTTCAAAACAGCGTTCCCGCCGGACGGGCTTTCCAGACCTTTGGCAAGAAACAAGGAAAAGGTACAACTTATGCCTACTAGCCAGGAGGCATGATAGCATGCGAATATTGACTTTGCAACATTTTTTTCAAGAACTCGCGAACCTCCCCCGACCATCTTCAGAGGCATCCTCTGAAATCGATCGCCATCCTACGGGCAATGGGGGTGCCAAAAGTACCAGCGAGAAAGGCCTGAACAGCACTCTCTTCCCCACCGGGTCGGTTCTTCGGCTGTCCGAATCTGATGCGTCAAGGAAATTGGGAGGAAAAGGGGCAATCGGGCGGAAATTATTATTTTTGACAATGCGGGCACAATAAGGTACAACTTGTACCATCAGGGTTTTGTGGAATGAAGAAGCATCAGGTCATAGAAACCTGGATCAAGCACAGGATCGATGAGGGAGTCCTTGTCCCAGGGGAAAAGCTCGCCTCGGAGAGCCAGCTTTGCGCTCAATTCGGCGTCTCACGGAACGCGGTTCGCCAGGCGATCCACAACCTCATCCACGAAGGGCTCGTTGAAACCACCAAGGGCGTCGGCACTTTCTGCCGGACGCGGCTTCCTGCATCGCCTCTTTCCGCGAACATCGGACTGGTGGAATTTTTCATAAGCTCATACATCTACCCTGAGATAATCCGCGGCTGCTACAACACGCTTTCCCGCAAGGGGTTCGCTCTCCTGCTCAATCAATCCGAGTATAACCTCGAACAGGAAAGAGCGATTCTCCAGGATCTTCGGAAGAAAAAGGTCGGTGGCATCATCATTGCTCCCATCTATGGCGCGGGGGATCGCTCCAATGCGCTCCTGCTCGAGGAGATCCAGAACGAAGGCACCGCAGTGGTTCTCTGCGATGATTATTTTCCCGGAAGGAACTTCAGCAGCGTCACCCTCGACTATCACACCTGCGGCGAGGAGGCCGCTGCCCACCTGTGGAAAAAGGGACATCGAAAGATCGGAATCTTTTATCAGAAGGATTTCCTGGTAAAGGCGAACAGGATGAAAGGCGTGCTGGATTTCCTCGGCAGGCAGGAAGCACCCGTGAGGGCTGCCTGGATGGTGGGGTTCAACGGCCAGGGCCCCACGAGCGAGGCGTCCGCCGCGGCGGAGCGGTTCCTCCGGGGAGCGAAGGAGCTTCCCAGCGCGTTCGTCTGCGGCAACGACGAGGACGCGATGAACCTGATACAAGTAGCCGAAAGGCAGGGTATCCGGGTGCCCGGCGACCTGTCGGTGGTGGGATTCGACAATTCGGACATCGCGCAGCTGGAGAAGATCTCACTGACCTCGGTCGACCACCCCAGCTTCCAGATCGGGGAGAAAGCGGCGGACATCCTGCTCGACAAGATCTTCCACCCGGAGATGCGCTTCGTCACGCACACGATCATCACGCCTTCCCTGGTGGAGCGCAGCTCAGTGCGAAGCCTTGTGCCGGCAGCCCCCATTCCCCCGAGCACCCTCCTGCAACGCGGACTGGAGTAGGACCAGGCCACATCACCTTCGCGCGACGACCGACGCCACGGTGCTCGTCCAGGCGACCTCCCGGCCGATGAGCTGGGCCCGGAAAGCCTCGTCGACCCGCGCAAGCTCATGCGCGGCAAGTCCCCCGGCGAGTGCTCTGCCGTAGGATGAGTCCGGGGCAAGCCAGAGATCCATCTCCCGATCGGTGATGCGCCGTGATTCGATCGAGCGCTCCGTCTCCACGTTCACCTCGCGCGCTCCGGCTGCACGGCAGGCAGCCGCCAGGTCTTCATGGCTCCAGTTCACGAGGTCGTTTGACGGGTCCGAATAGGCTTCCTCCTCGGCCGCTTCCAGTCTCTTCGACAATGCCAGGTTCTCCATGCTGACCAGGGAGGAAAGTCGCTGCCCAAGTCGAGGAATGACCTGCGCGAACGACAGGACTCCCCCGGGAGCCAGGAGCGCGAGCAGGAGGCGCGTCAGCCCAGCACGATCGGAAGCCGGCATGCGCGTGAACAGGTCCCTTCCCACGACAAAGTCGAAACGTATTGCCGGATCCACGCCGAGGGCCGTCATGACCTGCTCCGGCTCGAGAGAGGAAAGAGCTCGCGCCATTTCCGCAAGCGGTCTGTCCGGCTGCAGGATCACGGGACGCACCGCCTGCTCCAGCTCTTTCATGCGGTGCTGGAGAAGCGCTGCGTCCTCCTGAGAGGCCACGACTCCCCAGACGCCTCCTTCCGGCGCCCTGCGCAGGGCTTCCCAGAGAAGAATCCCCGTGCGCGCATCGGCGTCCAGTATACGGCTGTGTCTCTGAACCGGCAGCGCCGAGAAGATGCGGTCTCGGATCGACGTGAGGGCCGTGCGCCGGCCGGCGGATAGGCGCTCGATCCACCGCGCGCTGGATGTCCCCGCGGAGGTGAATGTCAGCACCTCGGTGCTGGGGGGCTCCAGGGCGGTGGCGATCTGAATCTCCCGGCGGCGCAGGACCTCCTCCCGGATTGCCGCTTCCCGGCCCTGGTCGGAAGGGGAGTAAAACACCTTGCCCTGGAGGCTCGCGGGCAGGTACTGCTGTGCGACCCAGTGATCCTTGAATGCGTGGGGGTACATGTATCCTTCGCCGTGGCCGAAGCCTTCCTTGTCACGGCTGGCATCGCGCAGGTGGTTCGGAGTCTCGCCTTCGCGGTGTTCGGACTCCAGCAGGGCAAGGGCGTCGAAGAAACCCATCGACGAGTTCGACTTCGCCGCTGTGGCCAGGTACAGGGTCGCATGCGCGAGGTGGAACCGCCCCTCCGGCATGCCTACCCGGTCAAACGCTGCCGCGGCCGATTCGACGAAGACCAGCGCTTGCGGATCGGCCATGCCCACGTCCTCGCTGGCAAGGATCAGCATCCGGCGGAAGATGTAATGAGGGTCTTCTCCCGCCAGCACCATGCGGGCCAGCCAGTACAGCGCGGCGTCGGGGTCCGATCCGCGGACCGACTTGATGAAGGCGCTGATCGTGTCGAAGTGGTAGTCGCCCTCCTTGTCATAGAGCACGACCTTGCGCTGGATGCTCTCCTCTGCGATCTCCCGCGTGATGGCGATCTCCTCGCCGTCCGGCGGCGGGAAGCGCGCGGGAGTGGTTTCTACGGCGAGCTCGATCGCGTTCAGGAGGCTGCGGGCATCCCCGTTGGCGATCTTCACGAGGTGGTCCAGCGCCTCCTCCGTGAAGGCAACCTTCCACTGGCCGTACCCGCGTTCGGGATCGGCAATGGCGGCGCGGGCCACCGCCCGCAGGTCCTCTTCGGTGAGCGGCTTGAGCTGGAAGATCCGGCTGCGGCTCACGAGGGCCCGGTTGACCTCGAAGTAGGGATTCTCCGTCGTCGCGCCGATCAGGATGACCGTGCCGTTTTCCACCCAGGGCAGCAGCGCGTCCTGCTGGGCCTTGTTCCATCGATGCACCTCGTCGACGAAGAGCGTCGTGCGCCGGCCGTACAGGTCCCTGTTGTTCTTCGCTACCTCGATGGCCTCGCGCAGCTCCTTCACGCCGGCCAGGACCGCGTTCATCGTGATGAAATGGCTCCTGGTGGAATTGGCGATGACCTGGGCGAGGGTCGTCTTTCCGGTGCCCGGCGGGCCGTAGAAGATGAGCGATGAGACCTGGTCCGCCTGGATGACGCGCCGGAGGAGCCGGCCCTTGCCCACGATGTGCTCCTGGCCTACGAACTCATCCAGGGTCCGGGGGCGCATGCGAAATGCGAGGGGAGACGGCGCACCCGGCGTCGATGTGAAGAGGTCCATCAGCTCACGGCAAATCGGGGCGGCGCCGCTTCCGGCGGGAATTTCGGCACGTAGATGAACCCGGGCTCCGCCTTCTGCCTTTTCTTGATGGAAAGCACCAGCTTGATGCCCTTGGAAAAACTCTTCGGGCTTTCCGGCAGGTCCTTTTTCAATACTTCGTGGAACCTCGGAAGCTGGTGAAAGGGCACGGCGGCGTACATGTGATGATCGATGTGATAGTTCATGTTCCAGTAGAGGAACCGCACGAGGGGGTTCACCTCCACGGTGTGCGCCACCAGTCGCCAATCCGGCGTGTTCGGGCTCAATCCCTGGTGCTGAATCGCGCCGGTAAGCCTCCCGATCACGGTGGCGAAAAACCCGCCGAAGACGACGAGGTAAATGAGAACCCAGAACTGGAAGTACCCGAACACCACGATCAGAACGACTGCGGAGATGAGCATGAACCGGGCCCATCGGCACATCGCCGTCCTGCGAAGGTCGCCTTTTTCAAACAGGGGGTCCCAGGAGAAGAAATCCGCATCCGCATTGCCGAACGCATGGAGCACCGTGGTCTTCACCAGCGTCCAGAACCACGTGTAGTCGAACGTGAACCACGCGATGTAGTTCCGCCAGTTCATCAGGGCGCGCACCGGCTCCAGGATCACTTCCTTGTCCTGCCCCACGTACGCAGTGAACTGGTGGTGGAACATGTGGCTGGCCCGGAAGTGTACGGGATTGTTCCACGTGAGGAAGCAGAAGAGATGGTAGAAGAACTCGTTGACCGGCTTGCTCTTGAACGGCGTGCCATGGCTCAGCTCGTGCACGGCGGCCGACATCCCGATCATCTGCTGAAACAGGGAGTGCAGGTAGCAGACGGCAACCATGGGGACCCACCAGCGCTTGAGAAAGAAGTACAGGGCGAGGCCCGTGGTGATGAGGAAAATGAGGAGGAAGCTTCCCGCCTGCAGCCAGCCCTTCAGGTCGCTTTTCTGCGTGAACTTCCGCAGCGTCTCCTTGTCCAGGGGGATGCGATACCAGTCGATGGAAGCTGCTGCCATTTGCGCGCCTTTCTGATGGATCGCGGGGTTGGGACATGGTGGAGCAGAGAGCCTGGAGTGTCAAGAAAGTGAAGTGAAGTGGCAGGTCCACGGCCGCGGGAGGAATACAGGCCGTAGCGGCGCAGCAGATGCCGGCCGCGAGGGGGGATGTGGAGGGTCAGTTGGGCGATGAAGTCCAGGCAAGAGAAATGCCGCTGCCTGCCTTTGAAGTATCCTTTCTGTGGCGCCTTCCAGGTGACGGTGTCCTGCTGCTCATCCAAGCGAAGCCATGTAGCGCTTCGATTGGATCAACGCGAGCGCCATCTATATGACGGACGTTTTCCTATAACGTGGGTCGATCGGGATGCAGAGGCTCTTGAATAAGAACGGCGAACCGCCGATCTCCGTGAGCGTTCCGCTGCCGACGTTATTTCCGGGTCAGGTTCACGGTGCCGCTCCAGACGCCGTTGTTGACGGCGATGGTGACCTTCCCGTCTTGGGCCAACACAGGCGTCCCCCCGCCGAGCACCACCGGCCACCAGTCGCCGCCGGCGGAGGACTGGAAGCTGTACGGCCCGCTCGGGCACCGGGTGGTGTACGTGGCGAGCCAAACGGTGGTGCCACCGCCGGTCACCATCGGGCTGTTCGGCCCGTTGCCCAAGGAGTAGTCGGCGGTCATGCTGCCCTCGTTGGCCGCCATGGCGTGGGTGGTGGGGTCGACGCTGAGCGGGCAGCCCGCCGAGGTGGTGGCTGGCGGGGTGATGTGCACGGTGCCCTGCAGAATCTGGAACCGTAAATGAGTGGTGCCCACCGTGCTAGGGATCTGAGCGTAGGTGAAGGTGGCGTCCATCTTGGTGCCGTCGACACTTGTGACGGTGGAGTCGCCGGTCCACTGCTCCTGCGCATACACATCCGCGCTGGCGACTGCGATTACTTTCTGGTTGCCAACCGACACCGAGAGGCTGATGGTGAGGGGGTTGGGGTTCGGCACGTTGGGCGGCGCGGTGTAGTGACCCTTCCAATTGATCTCCATGATCAGCCCGGTGCCAGCGGTACCGCCGGGAGCACTATTGACCGCCCACACGTGGTTGGTCCCCTGATCCGTCATCGTTATGGGGGCCGGAGCAATCGGCAGGTTTTTCAGGTTGGTGGGCGGATTGAGCAGGTCGTCTCCGGAGTAGAGGATCTGCGGATCGAAGTCGGCGGAGGTGGTCACGCGCACCCGGGCCGTATCCGGCTTGAGCACAAGCGTTTGGAGCAAAGCCCAGTCGGTGAAGTGGGTGGTGGTGACGCTGATC
>JBEKXR010000215.1:0-6822 GCA_049511935.1 Spirochaetia bacterium
GGCCTACTCCAGTCCCTTCGGCGCCAGGTTCCCGAGGGACGCGCTCAGCGGATCCTGGGCGCCTTTCCCGGCTTTCACCTTCTGCGGAAGCGGCGTGTCGAACTGGTATTTCGGGTCCTTCTTCTGCCGGTGGTAGGTGTCCCGCATCTCCTTCCAGGCCGCGATCAACGAGCGCGGCGCGGGCATGTCCGCGGCGATGGCGTCCGCGAGGCGGTGCAGGTTGTAGCAGGGGACCGCGGCGTACATGTGGTGCTCGGTGTGCCAGCTCATGTGCCAGTAGATGAAACGTGAAAACGGATCGAGGGTGATGCTGCGGCAGCACAGTCGGAAGTCAGGAACATTGTCCCGCAGGCCGTTGTGCATGGGAAGGCCGATGAAGTATGTCCACCAGTTTGCGATGAACATCCCGAGGGTGACCAGCACCGCCAGCGGCCAGACCCTGAACACAATGGTCACGGCGATGATCGCGGCATGAAACGCCAGGATCGCCCATGCCCACCCGATCGCCTCTCGGCGCGTGCCCGGCTCCTCGGGCGGAAAGACCGCCTCTGACCATTCGGTGGAGAACTTTCCCGTGAACGCGAGCCGTAGCGTGGAGCTGACGAAGATCCAGAATGCCTCGAAATTGAACGTGAACAGGAGAAACAGCCTCAGTGGATGCAGCGACGGAGTCATCGGCAGTACCACCTCGCGGTCGCCACGCGGATGAAGGGTGAAGAGGTGGTGGAACGTATGGCTTCGCTTGTACTGGAAGAAGTTCGTCCAGCCCAGCAGGCTGTAGAACCGGAGGAACAGGGCGTTCAGCCATTTCGCCTTGAACACCGTCCCATGCGAAAGCTCGTGCGTGACGAGGCCGGGGATGAACGAGTAGATCGTCCCATAGATGAAGAGCGCCGCGGCCATCAGGCCCCAGAGGCGGACGGCGTAGAAATACCAAGCGGCGCCTCCCGCGACGACGACCAGCGCAAGGAATCCCAGTGACTGCGCTGCTCCCCTGAGACTGCTTCGTGTCGTGAGCTCCTTCAGCCGGTCCGGCGCGATCAGACTCCTGTACCAGCCGACCCTGAAGGTGTTCCGGACCTGGGACATGGGCTCACGCGTCTCTTTCATACGATCCTCGGCCGGTCATATTTGCATATGACAACGCAACGCGCAATCCGCAGCGAGTGTGTCCCCGCACAAGTCCCCTTGATGAGCCGTGCACCTTCCCGCCCTCGGGGGCTGATCAGGAAAGAATCGTCTCCGCGGTTCTGCAGGCGGCCCGCACTCCCAGCTGGCGGCACGCGGCGTCGGCGGCTTTCTCCGCCATCAGGCGGAACGTCGTCAGCTTCCCCCCGACGACCGTGAAAAGCCCCTCCATTCCGTCCCGCGCCGCATGGTCGATCACCGTGAAGTCCCGGCTCCACTCGTGCACGTTCGTATCCACGCGTCGATCCGCCGCGGGGGAGTGGAAGAGAGGCCGCACCCCCGACCACGAGTGACGAGCCGTGCTCTCCCGCAGTCCGGGGAGCATGTCGAGGACGCGCTCTCGGATCAGGACGATTTCCCCTTCCTCGACTCGTCGGTCGTCCGGCTGGTCGATCGGGATGGAGGTCGTGCCGGCGATGTTCATTCGTCCGCGGGGAAGCGCGATGTCCCCATCCGACGGCGGCTGAAGCCGGTTCACCGAAGTGGACAGCCGCGGCCCGTCCAGCGCCACCATTGCGCCGCGCAGGAGGTTCAGCGTCAGTTTCAGGTCCGCCCGCGAGAGGATCTCGCCGCTCCAGGGGCCGGCGGCGAGTATGACGAGCCGGCATTCCAGCTGGACCGCCTCACCCGTGCGGACATCCGTGGCGCGCACTCCGCGGATGCCCCGGCCGTCGGAGAGAAAATCGTCCACCCGGTGAAAATCCCGCACGGCGGCTCCCGAGGATCGTGCGGCAGCGGCCAGTGCCGCGCACAGCGCCGGCCCTTCGCAGACGGCGTCCTGCACGATGTACGCGCGGCGTATGGTCGGGGAGAGAAGCGGCTCGCGCCGCAGCGCCTCGGCGGCGGTGATCCGCCGGGTCGAGACACCGGTCGCGCGAGCTCCATCCTCCCACGGCTCGACGTACGCGGCGTCGTCATCCGGCAACAGCGCGAAAAGCCCGCCGGTGCCGCGGACCAGCCGCGGCGCAATGCGCGCGAGCACGACGCTTTCCCGCGCGCACTGGGCCGCGGCGACCGGATCGGACACCGCGTAGCGCGCTCCGGAGTGAACGAGCCCGTGGAAGCGACCGCTGCTGCCCGAGGCAAGGCCGCCCCGTTCGAGAAGCGTGACGCGCAGCCCGCGCAGGGACAGATCCCACGCGACGCCGCATCCCGTCACGCCTCCGCCAACGACAATGACGTCGGTCATGTGCAGGGCCGCCAGCCTCAGCCCTCCAGGATCGTGATCTTTCGCTCGATGGGGCCGGCGGGCCGCAGCGTGGCCATGACCGTGCAGTACTTGGTCTCGCTGAGCTCGACGGCGCGCTCGACGGCGGCCGGATCGATGCCCTTCCCCGTCACCACGTACTCCACGAGAAAGCTGGTGAACCTCCTCGGATCGCTCGACGCGCGCTCCCCGTGCGCCTTCACCTGGAACGCCGTCACCTGCTGACGCTTCTTCTCCAATATGGAAATCACGTCCATGCCCGTGCAGCCGGCCAGCCCCACAAGAATCAGCTCGGACGGCCGAAATCCGTCATTCGCGCCACCCACCTTCGGGTCCGCACCGAGCGGCAGAGAGAAGCCGCTCGTCGCCGCGCTGCCGGTGAAGCTCAATCCCTTTTTCCACACGACTGATGCGTCCATGCAGGTTGTTCTCCTATTCTTCCGCGTCGACCGCGAGGAATTCTCCCACCGTGCCGCCGGTGATCGCTACCAGCTGGTCGAAGGTCATGGGAACGCCCGATGAATCGGTTCCGGCCGCCGGGTAGATCGTCCGATACCCGGAGAGGCTCCTGTCGATGAACAGCGCGATGCCGCGGTCCACGCCGAAGGGGCATACCCCACCGGGCCCGAAGCCGGTTGCGCCCCGTGCTTCCTCGGCGCTTGCCAATCGTGACTTCACGCCCGTGACGGCTTTCAGCCTCGAGTTGGACAGTCTCCTGTCACCGGGACAGACCACCATGAAAAATCGCCCGTCTTTCCCGATGAAGAGAAGGGACTTGGCGATCTGGCCCACGGTCACGCCGAGCTGCCGGGCGGCGAGCGCCGACGTCGCGGTGCTTCCCGGGGCAAACTCCTTCGCCGCCAGCCCGTGGGCATCCAGGATCGCGCGGACCTTCTCTGGAATCATGGGGCCGGAGTCTATGAGAGAAGCACGAACGCGTCAACCGCAGGCGGCCGCGGCATTTGACCCTGCACACGGGTGAGACTACCATTGATGCATGGCTGAAACCACGGACACCGATCCTGCGCAGGCCGTCTCCAAGGAGGAGCTCGAGGCAAAGCTCACCGGAAAGCCGGACTTCGTCCTGGAGGAGTGCTACTGCAAGGGCGTCGGCGAATACTGCATCGACAACGCATTCTGCGTGCAGCTTGCCGCGAAAGCGACCCTCCCCACGCGCTTCGGGACATTCGCCCTGTACGGATTCTACGACAACCGGGAAGGAAAGGAGCACACCGCCATCGTCCACGGCGACGTGGAAGGCCGCGAGAGCGTGCCTCTGCGCGTGCACTCGGAGTGTCACACGGGCGATGTCTGGGGTTCCCTGCGCTGCGACTGCCGCGACCAGCTGGAAGCGGCCACACGGTACATCGCGGGCCAGCCTTTCGGCGTCGTGATCTACCTCAAACAGGAAGGCCGGGGAATCGGGCTGCTGAACAAGATCAGGGCCTACCAGCTGCAGGACCTCGGGCTGGACACGGTGGAGGCGAACCAGTATCTGGATCTGCCCGTGGATGCGCGGGACTACAAGGTCGCGGCAAAGATCATCAAGCTCCTGAAAATCCGATCGGTGTCATTGATCACGAACAATCCCGACAAGATCGACCAGTTGAAGAAGGAAAAGATCGAAGTCGTGGGCAGGATCCCCATCGTGATCCCCGCCAACGGGTACGACAAAGGCTACCTGGACGTGAAAAAGAAGAGAATGGGTCATATCATGTAAACACCGCGCGTAGCGCGGTATCTAAGGCCGTGTCGGGCGGTTTCAGGATTGACCATGCGGTAACCTTGACCATGCTGTCACCGGGTCGCGCGTAGCGCGGTGACCTGAACGAACTTCCGATAATAGTATTGCAGCGCCCCCCCCGTTCAGTGTAGATTGCTGTATGGCTTTCCGCAGCAATGCTGTAGCCGATTCGAACGCATAAGATGGCGAGTCAGAATGACTGGTCCAGGTCGCAATCGACTGCCGAAGATTCATTCTTCGATCTGCTGGGAGAAACGCTGTGGTCACTTGACCGCAGCGTGCGCGGCCAGTTTCTTGCCCATTTCTTCAAGTCCTTTGCGCAAATCGAGCTCTCCGACGGCGACAGCGCGGCTGCGTGGGACCGCGCCCTTGAGCGTCACCGGGAGCTTTCCGAGAGCATGAGCAGGCCTGTCTCCCTGAAGACGGCATTGATGGACGTGCTGGAGAACATGAATCTCCTTCGTGTGCCCATTCTTATCGAATACCGCGAGCTCAGGAAGCTTCGGGTCAACGCCGCCACGGATCCGCTCACCGGCCTGTACAACCGGAGGTTGTTCGAAGAATATTTCCAGAAGGAATTGAGCCGGTCAAAACGTTTCAGGCAGCAGCTTGCACTCGCGATCCTGGACCTGCACCGTTTCAAGGAAGTCAACGACCGCTATGGTCATCAGCAAGGCGACCGCGCTCTGCAGCTGGCCGCCGCGGCGGCTCGAGATACCGTCCGGGCTTCAGACTCCACCTTTCGCATCGGTGGGGATGAGTTTGCGGTTCTCCTCCCCCAATGTGATCAGGCGCAGTGCACGGCTCTGAGCTGGCGGCTGCGTGCGCGCTACGAAGCCGCGGTGAAGGACTTGTCCTTCGACGTACCGCTCACGCTGGATTTTGGAATTGCGGTCTGCCCGGACGACGGTGAACAACGCGAAGCCATGATCCGCCTGGCCGACACGCGGCTCTACGAAATGAAAAATGCAGCGCGGCACCAGGTGGACGGAACTGCTCAGGAGCTCCTGGAGCTGCGCGGTGCCACCGACGCCCTGGCCGTGTCGCAGACGCGCGGGGAAACACGGGGCCGTGACAAGAGGAAATGGGAGCGTGTGCCAATGGCCGGCACGAGCGCGCATATCGTCTGGAATGAAGGATCCCTGACGACCTCCCCCGTCATCGACGTCAGCTATGGAGGGGTCGCCCTCCTGGTGGAGAACCCCGAGGTCTTCCCGACGTCGCTGCAGGCCGTGCTCCACATGCCCATCCAGCTCCCGGTCAGCGTGAATCTGCGCAAGTCATACGAGCAGCGCATTCAGGGCGCGGGAACGCGCGTCGGCTGTGTGTTCGTCACGTAGGCCCGTGCTCGGCGGTTCCAACATATATATCGCCCTTCCGTCGATGCTTATCTGAGCTCGCTCGCAACAGCTTCCATCTTCTGCATCGCAAGTTCCACCTTCTCCCGCGAGTTGAAGGCGCTGATGCGCACGTACCCCTCGCCGCACGCGCCGAACCCTGCGCCGGGTGTCACGACAACCCCCGCCTTGTCGAGCAGGAGATCGAAGAACTTCCAGGAATCCATGTTCACCTGTGCCCAGATGTAGGGCGAGTCTTCTCCGCCGATGCAGGGAAATCCAATGCTCGTCATCCGTTCACGGATGATCTTCGCGTTTGCCAGGTAGGAGTCCGACAGGCCGCGCGTTTCCTTTCGGCCCTGCGGCGTGTAGACCGCGGCGGCGGCGCGCTGCACGGGGTAGGAGACGCCGTTGAACTTTGTGGACATCCTCCGGCTCCACATCTCGTGGAGGGCATGAGCCTCGCCTTCCCCGTCCCACGCCATGCACTCCTTCGGGATGACCGTGAAGGCGCAGCGGGTCCCCGTGAAGCCGGCAGTCTTGGAGAAGCTCCTGAACTCGATGGCGCACTCGCGCGCACCGGGGATCTCGAAGATCGACTGCGGCAGGGATTCGTCGCGGATGTAGGAGACATAGGCGGCATCGTAAAGGATGAGAGCCTTGCTGGCTCGTGCGTAATTCACCCACGCGGCGAGCTGGGGCCGGGTGATCGTTGCGCCCGTGGGATTGTTGGGAAAGCAGAGGTAGACCAGGTCGACGCGAGACCGGGGCGTGTCGGGCACAAACCCGTTCTCCTCCGTGCAGTCCAGGTAGATCACTCCGCCGTAGCGACCGTCGCGCCAGGGGCCGGTCCGGCCGGCCATGACGTTCGTGTCCACGTAGACGGGATACACGGGATCCGGAATGGCGATGCGGATGTCATCGGCAAACAGCTCCTGGATGTTGGCCGTGTCGCACTTGGATCCGTCGCTGATGAAGACCTCATCCTCGCTCACGTTTGCGCCACGGGCGCGGAAATCTCCTTCCGCGATCGCCTGGCGCAGGAAGTCGTACCCGAGGTCGGGTCCGTACCCGCGGAACGTTGCGACATTGCCCATCTCCGCCACCGCCGCCTGGAAGGCGGCGACGACGGCCGGCGTCAGCGGGAGGGTCACGTCGCCGATGCCAAGACGCACGATCTGCCGTTCGGGATGCGATTTCTGGAACGCCTCGACGCGGCGAGTGACCTCGCTGAAGAGGTAGGTGGAGACGAGTTTCGTGTAGTTCTCGTTGATCCTGATCATGTTTCGTTATAGCCGTCCGTCCGCTGAGATGTCAACGCTCTTTGCGAAGACTGCATGATCGGG
>JBEKXR010000216.1:0-6807 GCA_049511935.1 Spirochaetia bacterium
TGGGGTCAGCTACCTCGGGGGCAAGGGGAACATTCTGGACGTCGTCCTTAGCATTCTCATGCTGAGGGTGATCTCCAGCGGTTTCAACATCGCCGGCCTGACCGAGTATTTCCGCAACGTCATATGGGGTTCGCTGCTGGTCGTCGTCACGGCGGCGAACAATCTGGTTCCCGTGCTGGCCGCCCGCATCGCGGAGCGGCGCGCAGATACGCGGTGATCGCGAGGAGGAAATTGGCATGGACAGAACGTTCAAAGGCAAGCGTGCGCTTGTGACGGGGGGTGGGAGAGGCATCGGCTGCGAGATCGTGAAGCTCCTCACGCGCCTGGGCGCGGAGGTGGTGGTGATCGATCGCATCAAGGAAGACATGGCAGCCCTAAGCGCCGAAATCAGGTGTACTGCCATACAGGCCGATCTCTCGGATGCTGCCGCGGCGCGCAGTGCGGCCGAGAAAGCCCTTCCGATCGACCTTCTGGTGAATTGCGCGGGCGTAGTCAACCTGCAGTCATTTCTCGAGACAACGCTGGAGAACTTCGATGAGACGATCAACGTCAATACGCGGGCGGGCATGATCGTCGCTCAGGTCGTCGCGCGGGACATGATCAGGCGCGGGTGCAAGGGTGCTATCGTCAACATTTCCAGCGTGGCCAACGCGCGCGCCTTCCAGGACCATACGACCTACTGCATCTCCAAGGGCGGCGTGGACCAGCTCACCCGCTGCATGGCCCTGGAGCTGGGGGCCTACGGGATCCGGACCAACGCGATTGCCCCGGTCATGACTATGACCCCGATGGGGAAGAAGGCATGGAGCGACCCCCAGAAATCCAAGCCCATGCTCGAAAAGATCCCTTTGGGCAGATTCAACGAGCCGATTGACGTCGCCAACGCTGTGGTTCTGCTGCTCAGTGACGAGGCGGCAATGGTCAATGGCTCCATCCTGCCCGTCGACGGCGGTTTTCTCGTGAAGGCGTAAGCGAAGAGGGGGACAACACATGAGTGAGATCGACAGGATCGCGGTGCGGCGAACTTTACCGGAGAGCCTGAAGGGGCTAGTCCGGCAGATCGCCCGGCCGGCCCGAGACGGCAACGGATCCCAACGGATCAGTGAGGTCATTGAGTTCTACGGCGAGCTGGGTCTCATCGAGTGTCGTGGCGAGCTGGAGATCGGAATCTGCGTGTTCCGCAATCGTCCCCTGGTTCTCGATCGCATGGAGCGGCACGTGAAGACGCAGGAGCTGCTGTACGCAATCGATGACGATTTCATCGCGGTGGCGGCTCCTGACGAGGCCGGTGGCGACGTCCCGCGCCTGTCAGAGCTCGTAGCGCTGAGGGTGAAACGGGGCGAAGGGCTTCTCTTCCAGAAGGGTGTCTGGCACTGGGCGCCGTACCCGTTTGCCGCCGAATCCTTCGCGCTGGTCGGCTTCGCGCGGGGGACCGCCACGAACGATATGATCGTGCGCGACCTCGGCAGGAAGATCACGATCGCGCCGGAATAATCGGTCGAGGGGAGGAACGGAAGATGTACCTGTTGGGCATCGACGTCGGAACGTCGGGGGTGAAGGCCATCCTCGTCTCCCCCACGGGGGAGACGAGGGCTCAATCAACCCATTCGTACGCGCTCTTGTCTCCTCACAACGGATGGTTCGAGCAAAATCCCGAGGACTGGTGGAACGCAACCGTTCTGTCCGTGCAAGAAGTTCTCGCACACGCGGCCGTGAAGCCCCCCGAGGTCGGGGGCGTCGGGTTGTCGGGGCAGTACCATGGCCTGGTGCTCCTCGATGTGAACGGCAAGGTCCTCAGACCATGTATCATCTGGAACGATCAGCGGACAGCGGCCCAATCGCTGCGTATTCGAGAAAAGGCTGGAAAAGATACCCTCATGAGGATCTGCGCCAGTCAGGGTGCCCCGTATTTCACGGCCTGCAAGCTAGAATGGGTGAGGGAGTACGAGCCGCAGACTTACGAAAGGATCAGGAAGCTGATCCTGCCGAAGGATTTCATCCGATTCATGCTCACCGGGGAGATCTGTACTGATGTCACGGATGCTTCCGGCACGCTTTTTCTTGACGTCGGCAGAAGGCAATGGTCGAAGGAGATGCTCCGAATCCTGGACGTAGACCAGGGGTTCCTTCCTGGCCTCGTGGAGTCATCGGCGCTTTCCGGCAGGATCTGTCGCAGTGCGGCGGAGCTGACTGGCCTACATCCGGGCACTCCGGTGGCGGGCGGGGCGGGCGATCAGGCATCCGCGGCCGTCGGGATCGGCGTCGTGGCCGAAGGGATCCTGTCGCTCTCGGTCGGCACCTCCGGTGTCATCTACGGGGCGACCGACAGGCCGGTCACCGACACGGAGGGAAGGTTCGACACCTTCTGCCATTCCGTCCCGGGCAAATGGTCGGTATTGGCGTGCATCAACTCTGCCGCCGCCTCCTACCAGTGGTATCAGGACAAGCTTGCACTGGGGGAGAAGATCGAAGCCGAGCGCCGGGGCGAGACGCTGTACGACGTGCTCGAACGGGAGGCAGCTAAGGTGCCCGTCGGCAGCGATCGGCTCCTCTTCCTCCCCTACCTTGCGGGGGAAAGACACCCCCACACGGATACGGATGCCCGCGGGGTCTTCTTCGGGCTGCACGCGGGCCATACGCGGGGCAACCTAGTCCGGGCGATCCTCGAAGGGGTCGCATTCAGCTTCAAAGATTGCCTTGAAGCCATGAAGCAGCGTACTATAGTCACCGGCGAGATTCGCGCGACGGGCGGCGGAACCCAGTCGCCCCTGTGGAGGAGGATACTGGTCAACGTTATCGGCCAGCCTATCGTATCCATGGGTGAGCTCGCGGGGGGCGCTTCGTTCGGTGCAGCGATTCTCGCCGGCGTTTGTGCAGGGGAGTTCTCGAGCGCGCAGGAGGCGTGCGCCGCGCTGGTGGAAACCGGCCCGCGCCTGGAGCCCGAGGGGAGCGAGCGGGAGAAATATGACGGGTATTTCCGCGTCTTCCAGTCCCTCTATCCCCTTTTGAAGGAACCCTACCAGAGGCTTGCTCGGTTGTGAGCGGCAGTGACCGTTGCCCCTCTCTCGGGAATGCCGCATTCCATGCTTCGCGTGAGGAGGATGAGTGTCGAACCAAGCATCGGATGTCATGAAGTTGCTGGAGATCTTCTGCCGGAGTAACCATCCCATGAGCATCACCGAGCTCTCGGAGCTGATGTTGGAGGCGAAGAGCGTCGTTTTCAACCGGGCGAACGTTCTCAAGGAGCTGGGGTACATCGAGCAGGATGAGCACAGCAAGAGATACACCCTCACGACGAAGCTGCTGGAGCTGACCAACGCCTCCTTGAGTGGGTACTACCAACGCACGAACATCCATACCTATCTGAAGGCGATCGCCGATCAGACGGGTCACTGCACCTATTTCGGATTGAGGAACAAGCAGAATCGCGTCGTATACGTGGACAGATACGCCAGCGAGAACGCCATGACCGTTTACACGAACGTCGGCGACAGCCCGATCCCTCACTGCACGGCTCATGGCAAGGCACTGCTCGCCTTCCTGAGCCTGGAGGAGATCGAGTGGGTTCTCGCCCAGGGCATGGAGAAATTCACTGACCGAACGATCACGGACAGGGATGCACTGCTCAACGAGCTGCGCAGCATCCGGCAGAAGGGTTTTGCGATCGACGACGAGGAGAGAATGCGCGGCGTGCGGTGCGTGGCAGCGCCCGTCTTCAACAGCTACCGGCAGGTCATCGGAGCGATCGGCATCTCGGGGATGGCGCAGCTGCTGACCGACTCCGTCCTGGAATCCTACGCGCGGATCGTGAAGGACGTCGCGGACAAGGTGAGCATCAGCATCGGGAACGACATCGCATTCTAGGCATCGGTGATCGCGTTTCGCGCGATCGTTGGCCCAATCGTGTCCCAGCTTGCCGTATCGAAAGAATGCACCGCAAGGACGCTTCGTGCTCCCTCAGAAGCTTTGCCCTTATCCGCCCGCATTCTCCGTCATCTCCTTCAGCTTCAGAATCGTCGACCAGTTGCTCGCGGTCACCCCCTCCCCCGGCTCCTTGCTGACCGCCGCGTTCAGCTTGCTCTCGATCACCCCCTGCGGCATCCACATGTACACGGCGCGAGCCGCGCCTCCCGTGCCCTTCCCTGCCGAGCCCTTGCGTCAGGCGCCGCTCCCAGCGCAATCCTCTTCTTCCCCCAGTCCTTCCTCGCGATCTCGGCAAGCTCTTTGCCGAGAGAAGGATCCGGAGCGCAGCCGTGATCGCCTACGCCTCGGCGGGAGACTTCGCCCGGCTCAATCCCCATCTCCACGGGATCTTCCTGGAAGGCGGATCCGACCGGCAAGGACGGTTCGTCCATGTGCCATCCCTTGATGTGGATACGCTCAGCCAATACTTCCGCAGCACCATGATCGCCTTCTTCCTGAAGCGCACCCTCATCAACGAGCGGCCCGGCAGGAACATGCTGGACTGGACACACAGTGGTTTCAGCGTGGACCTCTCGGTCAAGATACCGGCCACCTCCTCCAAGGCGCGCGAGTACATCGCGCGCGCTCCCGTTTCCCTCAAGAAGATGCTTGTAGAGGAGCACGCTGGGAGCGTTCTCTCCCGGTCAGAGTACAATTCGTACTTTCGAACGAACTCCAGGCTGTTCCCCGCCACGGAGTTTCTTGCCGAACTCCTGGCACGATTTGCGAAATTATGCGGAACCGCTATCATGGCGGAAATCTGACGCTGCAGGGTGGTTGCGTTGTCACGGGCCCATCTGGACCTGTACGGCCGGCAGGGGGATCGGCCTCCTGCCGCGGGGGAACCCACCGAGGTTCAGAGGTTCGTGTGGCACCCGTTTGAAATAGTAACTACGCGCAATCGCGGCCTGCATCCCCCTGCAACCATGGATAGTTTTGTTGACCGTCCAAGCGAAGTAGAATTATTTTTCAGATAGACTTGCATAGTCGGAGGAGCAGTCATGGCTGACACAGAGTGGGGCAAGCGCGACGCGCGGGGCGAATGGCAGCCGGCTGAGCTTCCAAAGCCAAGTCCAATATTCCGGACGCCTTGGAAACCCAAAGACATCCTCAAGTACCTGTTTGCGGCAGAGGGGTTCCTCTGGCCGGTCAACTTGCTTTACGCGCTGCTCGCGGTGATCAGCTGGTTGTGGTTCACACCGAGCCTCGCGCGCACGGCACACTTTCAGATCGGGTGGATTGCTGAAATCTATGCGCGCAATGCCGTGCTGCTGATATTGATCGCGGGAGGACTTCACCTGAGGTTGTATATCACCAGGGCGCAGGGAACGAAGTTCAAGTTCTCCACCAAGTGGCTGGCAATGCACGACAAGAAGTTCCTGTTCTCTAATCAGACGTACGACAATATCTTCTGGAACCTGGTCAGCGGGGTCACCATCTGGACGGGGTATGAGGCGGTTACGCTGTGGGCGTACGCACACCATCTGATACCCTACGTCGGCTGGCGCGCTCACCCGGTCTATTGCGTGCTGCTCATGATAGCGGTCATCTTCCTGCGCCATTTTCATTTCTACTGGGTGCATCGGTTGATCCACTTCAAGGCCCTCTACAATATCTCGCATTACGTGCACCACAAGAACGTCAATATCGGACCGTGGTCAGGCCTGTCCATGCACCCGATCGAACATCTGTTGTACTTCTCGGGCGTCCTGTTCCACTGGATCATTCCCTCACACCCAATCCACGCGATATTTCATCTGATGCACGCAGGACTGAGCCCCGCGCTCGGGCACTCGGGCTATGACAAGCTGGTCACGAAAGAAGAGCACGGTCTCAAGGCCGACACCTACTTCCACTATCTGCACCACCGCTTTTTCACGGTCAACTTTGGGACCGAGGTGGTGCCATTTGACAAATGGTTCGGCAGCTTCCACGACGGTTCGCCCGAGGCGCAAGCCGCGATGATGGCGAAGAGGAGCAAGGCTCGGAAGAACAAGCCGCAGGGAACGAGCGAGCCTGCCAACACCCCGTTGGGAACGGGGACCTGAGCATCCGGGGGGGCTTTTCCCCCCGGGCGCACGCCTTGACTGGGGTCCAGAGCAGGTCGTAAGAGGGCCGCGGAATCGCCCATAGGTGCTCCGCGGTAGGCTCACTTCTCCCTCTTGAACCGCGAAAGAAAGGACGATTTCTTCGCTGATGAGCTTCTGATGTGGCGATGCCAGACAGAATTCGGCGCCAAGAGTGTCAGCTTCTGGTTGAGAACTCAATGAGAGTCGTGCTTTTGAAACAGCACTGTCGCCGAGCGCGCCTTCACATGTGCGCTGGCTCGGCCGAGGTTCGTGAAGGCCGCGCAAAATGCGTCGTGGAAAATGCGGCCTTATCCGCTCGATCCTTATCCGGTCTCCCTTCCCAAGCTCGAGCGTCTCTTGTCCAGGAAAGCGCTGAGAATGGCGGAGCCGACGATCACGACGCCGAACACGGTATAGGTCCAGAAGTAGGGGATCCTCATCACGAGCAGGCCGTTTTCAATCAGGGAGATGATGAGCGCCCCCCAGAAAATCCCGGCAATGCTGCCGATGCCTCCCGTGAGCGACGTGCCTCCGACAACGGCAGCGGCGATCGCCCTCAGCTCCCACCCGTCACCGGCGCGGGATGTAAAAGCCCCCGTGCGGGAGATCTGCATGATTGCCACAAGGCCGCAGATCAGACCCACGAAAGCGAAGACCCCGATTTTCACCGCGTTCGTGTTGATTCCCATTGCACGGGCTGCCAGCGAATTGTCCCCCGTCACGTAGATCCAGTTCCCCACGGGCCTGCGGTGCAGGGCGAACCAGAGTACCACCG
>JBEKXR010000217.1:0-6758 GCA_049511935.1 Spirochaetia bacterium
GGCCCGGACGCGGCATCCAGCTGGATGAACACCGCGTGGCTCGGCCTGACGATCCTCGGTTTCTATTTCTTCTACGTGATGTACACGGCGCCCTACAATGCGCTCATCAGCGAGCTCGGCCACAACCCGAAGGAGCGCCTTTTCATCAGCACGGCCATCGGAGTGACGTGGTCCCTCGGCTTCGCCGTCGGCTCCCTTGTCTACGATTTCCAGACCGCGCTGGAGAACACAGGAATGAGCTCCACCCGCGCGTTCCAGACCGTCCAGGCGGTCTTCGCGATCCTCTCCCTGGTGCTCATGGCGCTGCCGGTGCTGGTCATCGACGAGAAGCGCTACGCCGCATACTCGGCCTCCGACGAGGGTACGCTGAAGGCGCTGGTTTCCTCCCTTCGAAACTGCAACTTCGTGCGGTTCCTGGGGTCGGAGCTTCTCTACAATGTCTGCCAGACCACCATCCAGGTGGGGCTCGTCTACTACGTGGTCACGCTCCTCGGTCTTCAGAAGGAAGTCACCACGACCCTCCTGCTCGTGATGTTCGCGCTGTCCTTCCTCTTCTACCCGTTGGTGACCGCCGCGGCTGTACGCTGGGAGAAAAAAAGGGTGACCGTGATAGGGTTCATCCTGCTCGCCCTCCTCTTCGTTCTGTTCGCGTTCATGGGCGTGGCGCCCGTTCCCGGCATCCTGTACGCGTACATGACTGTTGCCGTCGGGGCGCTGCCGATCGCCATTTTCACGATCGTGCCCAACGCGATCGTGGCGGACATCGCGGAGGCGGACGGCATCGAGACGGGCAACTTCAAAGCCGGCATGTTTTTCGGGGTGCGTTCGTTCGAGACGAACGTCGGCATCTCCATCGCGAACGTGGTTTTCCCTTCACTGCTCGCCCTCGGAATGTCCGTGGAGCATCCCTTCGGCATCCGCATGAGCGCCGTCGTGTCGGTGATCATCTGCATCGGGGGGCTGGGGATCATGCTCTTCTACGACGAGAAAGCCGTGCTTCGCAGCCTGGCAAAAAAGGAAAAGCTCTCCGCGCGCGAGATTCGCGAGCTGGACTAGTTCATCGACGGCTTGAAGCCGGTCTGCAGGATGATCTGGTACAGCGGCCCCTTTCGTGCAAAGGCGTCTTCCCACGCCCCTGCCGCATCAGGACGGAATATGAGCTCCTGCGTCGCCTTCACGACGACCCACGCCTCCGACTTCAGCTCGCCTTCGAGCTGCCCCGGACCCCACCCCGAGTAGCCGGCGTAGACGCGGACGGCAGGCCTGTCCTCCGGCGGGAGGCTCGCCCAGTCATGCTTTAGATACTCGATGAGGGCAAGGGTTGCCGGTTCGGAAATGACGCCCTCGACCGGCCGGGCGGCATCGACGTCCCCCGACTGGCCCGGGAACGCGGCGTGCAGGAGGAAGAGTATCTCCTGCTGGACGGGGCCGCCGATGAAGACCGGGATGGAGCGTGCCGGCGAATCGTCCATGCCCTCGACCACGTCCCCGAGGGTGAACGGCGAGGGACGGTTCACGACGAGCCCGAAGGCGCCGTTGTCGTCGTGAGAGATCATCAGGACGACGGTCTGGCGGAAATTGGGGTCCAGGAGAGCGATCTCCGAGACGAGGAAGCTCCCGCCCAGGAACCCCTCCTCCTCGGTCGAGCCTGCGTCTCCCGGATCCCGGTCTTTGTCGCTCATCTGAGCCAGAATCTATAGCGGGGCGCGCGATATGGCAACGGGCTCAGTCCGGCGCGACGTTCATCCTCCTCAGGATGTCCCAGTACGCGCCTCGCTCACCGCGGCCGATCGCCTGGACGAGCCGATCGTTGCCGTTGTAGTTGTAGTCGCGCTCCTCGTCCGGGCCGCCGGGGAGGAAGAACCGCTCGTCGTCGCCGACGAGGTCCCTCACGAAGCTGACCGGGTCAGGCCCGAGCTGGGGAGAGAGGTAGAACAACGGCCGGAGATACGATTCGTTGTCGAGCTTCGCTCCCGAGAGGGCGTTGTTGCTCTCCATGCCGCCCATCTCCCGCACCTGCGCTGCAAGGGGAGTGCCGCCGTAGACGCGCACACCGAGAGAGAGCCCGACGCAGTCAGGACCGGCTTTTTTCACGACCTCGAGGGACTCTCGAACCGTTTCCCGGGTCTCCCCCGGGCCGCCCAGCAGGAGGTCATACATGAACGGAATGCCGGCGCCCCGGCAGGAGCGAGCCGTCTCCTCCAGGGCCCCGGGACCGTAGTGCCTCCCGAGCCGGCGCAGCATCTCCTCGCTCCCGCTGTCCGCGCCGAAGTCGATCCCGGCGCACCCCGCCTCGGCGAACAGCCTCGCGGTCTCCGCGTCGAACGGCGCGACCGAGCAGTAGGCATACCAGCGGATCCGCGCGGGGAGGCCCGCCTCGATGATCGCGCGGCACACCTCGTGCGCGTGAGCGGGGGGAAGGTTCAGCTCGCAGTCGCAGCAGTGGACATGGTCGATGCCCTGCGAGACGAGCGCCCGGAGCTCTTCCACGACCATGCGCGGCGGGAGAAGCCTGGTTCGGCTGCCCTTCGCGACCGGATCGGCACAGTAGACGCACGCCATGGGACACCCGCGCTTCGTCTCGAAACCCGCCTGGCCCCCCGCCGCGAAGTAGCGGCGGTTGTCGATGAAGGACCGCGTGCGGATCGGCAGCCGTTCCAGCGGTGTGTCCGAGGCCGGGTTGCGCCGCAGGCCCGTCTCGTCCCACCAGAGCAGCCCCGGCACCCGGCCGAGGTCCGTGTCGGCCTGGAGTGCGGCGAGCAGCTCCACGAGCGGCTCCTCGCCCTCCCCGGCGACGGCGAAGTCTGCGCCGCAGAATTCCAGGGCCGCTTCCGGCATGAGGGAAAGGCCGACGCCTCCGAGCACGATGGGCGCATCGGAATGATGGCGCAGCGCACGCACCGTTTCGCGGCACTGGGGAAGGAAGAACTGGCCGCTGGCAAAGTAACAGTCGTCGGTGTTCCTGATGCTGACGCCGATGACATCGGGGGCGGATGTGAACGCCGATGCGATGTCCCGATCCGTGTCTTCCGAGAAGCACAGGTCGAGGAGGGAAGGCTCATGCCCGGCGGCGCGGATGCTGTCGGCGAGGTAGTCCAGCCCGATCGGCGCGACCGCGGGCTTCATGCAGTTGGTGTTCGCGAGGAGGATCTTCATGCACCGAATCCACCTTCAGTGGCGAGGGAGCGTCCCAGTGCCCGCGCGCTTTCCTGGGCGCCGGGCCGGTCCATCGCCGCCTCCTTCGGCCCGAGCTCGTCGAGGAGCAGGCTTCCCTCGAACCGCAGCTCCAGGTGTTCGAAGCCCAGCTCGAAGAGCCGTACCATCGGCTCCACGGCCTTCATTCCCTGCTCTTCCCACGCGGAGACGAGAAGCGCCGCCTTTCCTTTCACGAGGGGCCGGCCTTCCGGCTTGTTGAAGACGATCAGCCGGTCGACGAACGCCTTCATGATCGCCGTGGGGCCGTACCAGTAGACGGGAGTGGCGAAGAGGAAGACATCCGCCGCGGCCATCGCGTCGTACAGCAGGGTGCCGTCGTCCTGGAAGATGCAGGGCTTGCCCTTCTTCCAGCAGTATCCGCACCCGGTACAGGGATGCACCTTCAGGCTGCGCAGGGCGAAGCTCTGCGTCTCGCATCCGACCTCCCGCGCCCCTTCCAGGACGCACTCGGCCAGCGTGTCGGTGTTTCCCCGTGGCCTCGGGCTGCCCAGGAACGCGACGATCTTTCTTTTCTGCATGAGTCGATCGTGGACCCCTGCGGGGCGCAGTGTCAATGTACGGTTGTTCAGTCCGGCCGTGCGAATGCCACGGAGTACCGTGGCCGCGAATGCCACGGAGTACCGCGGTCACGGTACTCCGTGACATTTGTGGCCGACTTGACCCCTCGCCACGATCGGCGCTATGGTGCGACAAATGTCACGGGGTACCGTGACCGTGAACAAGGAGATGCCCCGGTGCCAGACAGCGTCAACGACGTGCGTCCCTTCCGCGCGCTGCACTACGACCCCTCCGTCGTGAAGAACATCGGCGACTGCCTGTCCCAGCCCTACGACGTCATCTCCCCCCCGCAGCAGGTAGCGTATTACCGCCTGCACCCCTACAACGTCATCCGCCTCATCCTGAACAGGGTCGAGCCCGGCGACGGGGACAACGGCAACCGCTACACACGCGCGCGTGCCGAGCTGGACCGCTGGCGCCGCGAAGGAATCCTTCACGAAACCGCCCGGCCCTCCTTCTGGATCTACGAACAGTCGTTCGACCTCCCGGGGATCGGACGCAGGACGGTGAAGGGCTTCATCGGGGCGGTGCGGCTGCGCGACTACGCGGAGCGCCGGGTGCTGCCGCACGAGAAGGTGCTCAAGGGTCCCCTCGAGGACAGGATCAGGCTCACCGAGGAAACCGGCACCCAGTTCGAATACATCTGGGGTCTGTACCAGGACAAGGCGTACGTCATCGACAACATCCTGAACGAGCAGGAAAAGGATGCACCGATCATCGACTACGTGGAGAAGCCCATCGACGTGCGCCACCGCATGTGGCGCCTGACGGATCCGGCCACGTGCGAAATCGTTCGCCGCACCATCGCGCGCCAGAAAATCTACATTGCCGACGGGCACCACCGTTACCAGACCATGCTCACCATCCGCGACAGGATGCGGGAGCGCTTCCCCGCCGCGGGTTCCGACGCCCCGTGGGAGTTCATCATGATGTTCCTCGTGAACTCGGAGCACGAGGGCCTGACCATTTTGCCCACCCACCGGATGCTGCACGACATCCGCGTGGAGAGCCTCTTCAAGCTCGGGGCGGACATCCTGGAGCATTTCCACGTGAAGAAGTACGTCTTCCGCGACGGGGACGAGGCCGAGGTGCGCCGCCGCTGGCTGCGCGACCTGCGCGACGTGGGCCCCGGGGAGCACACCTTCGGCGCCTACATAGTGAACACCAGCGGGTACTACCTCCTTACGCTCCGCGACGAGGAGGCGTACGAGGAGCTGGTGAAGCTCGACAACTCCTCGGAGTGGAAGCTCCTGGACGTGAACATCCTGAACACCCTCATCCTTGACCGCATCCTCGGAATCACCGAGGAGGAGCTGAGCCTGTCCACCAGCATCGCCTACACGAAGGACGTGGACGAGGCGCTGGAGAAGGTGCGTTCGGGCGAGATGCAGGTGGCCCTGATCCTCAACCCGACCGCTCTGCATGACGTCATTACCATTGCAGAGAACGACGAGAAGATGCCGAGGAAATCGACTCATTTCTATCCCAAGCCCGTTTCCGGCCTGGTCTTCTACCCCATGGACCGGGATTTCCGCTAGAACAATTCTTGGCAAGACGCCCCGCGGGAGGTATACTCGATCCACGATGAGCAGCGGACTATCAGACCAGCTCCACGGGGTGCCGCTGGACAAGGAGAACCAGGACCTGAAGGAGATCATCGAGATCGCCTTCCAGATCACTGCCCAGCTTGAAATCGAGAACGTCATCAAGAATGTCGTCTGGAGCTTCATCTCGAAATTCCAGACCGAGACGGTGACCGTCGCCCTGCCCGGAGAGATCGACGAAACCGCGGTGCAGGTCATCTCCTACCGGGGCTTGAAGAAGGAAGACCTCGGTCTCACCCTTCCCTCCCTTCAGCCCCTGCTCGCCTTTCTCGACAAGGACGAGTACAGCCAGATCCCGTTCTCCTATCTGCGGGACAATTTCCCCGACAGGGAGTTCGTGGACCGCATCGCGAAGCTGGCGATCGACGTTCTTGTGCCGCTGCGCACGGACAAGGGCTCCATCGGCATCCTCCTCCTGCCCCGCAATGGGGCGGGAGATTCCTACGGTCTGCTGGAAATCCAGTACATCACGCGCATCGTGCGATTCGCGTCGATCGCCATCGAGAATGCGAGCCTTTTCCGCCAAGCCACCACTGACCGCATGACCGGCCTGTTCTCTCACCATTTCTTCGAGAAGAGCCTCGACGAGGAATTAGAGCGGGCCCGGCGGTACAAGGCCACCTTCAGCCTCGTGATGTTCGACATCGACCACTTCAAGAAGTTCAACGATACCTACGGCCACCTGCAGGGAGACCGCATCATCCGGGAAATCGCGAAGCTGCTCTGCAAGTCAATCCGGCAGGTTGATTTTCCCGCGCGGTACGGCGGGGAGGAGTTCGCGCTGATCCTGCCCGCGGTGGACGTGAAGGGTGCCCTCGTCGTGGCCGAAAGGCTGCGCAAGAGGGTGGAGACCTTCGGTTTCCCCAGCTCGGACGGCGGGGCGCCCCTGCACGTCACCATCTCGGTGGGGGTCACGGAGTTCGATCCCGAATCCGCCTACGCTCCCTCGGAGATCATCCGGGAGGCCGACCGGGCGCTGTACCAGTCCAAGGAGAACGGCCGCAACAAGGTGACCGTGAGCGCGCCCCGCTCGAGCTGAGGGCGGCAGGGGACCGGGCCGTGATCATCGTTCTCGAGCGCACCATCCGAGACCAGGACAAGAGCCACATCCGGGATTTTCTCGTCTCCCGCGGCTACACGATCAAGGAAATCGTCGGCGAGGAAGAGACCATTTTCGGCGCGGTCGGCATCAAGGGCATCGACGTGCGAGAGGTCGAGCTCCTCCCCGGGGTGGCCCGCGTCATCCCGATCACCTCGCCGTACAAGCTCGCTTCGCGCGAGTTCCGCAAGGACGATACCGTTATCAGCATCGGCGCGGGCGGCAAATCCGGTGGCGGCAAATCCGGTGGCGACAAATCCACCTCCGGTGGCGCGATGCCC
>JBEKXR010000218.1:0-6748 GCA_049511935.1 Spirochaetia bacterium
TCTCATTATGGCAAACGCTTTTTCCGCCGGCAGCTTCTTGACTAAGATTTCATAGCTTAATTGCGAAAAGGCTTCCGCCAAAGGCTCGATGTCTATTGTGAAGAATCCGCTATGAAATCTATCCCCTGGTGCGAATCGAAGCTTGCTCACTTCCAGACCGCCTCGACCAGCTCGCGCGAGCTTTCAAGCCGCTTCACGATTGCACCTTGAACGTTTCGACCAAGCTTTCCTGTGCTGCCGCAATGTCTTTGAAATCTTCCGGATTGAATGACGTATAGTGTTCGGTCATGGCCACGCTCTTGTGCCGCGTGAGTTCGCGCACCTTTGCTCCCGCTATCCCCCGGCCAATCATATAGGTGTTGGCGAATGCCCGCCAACTGTGAAACTTCACATTGCGCCGCTCGCGTTCTTCCTGCGAAATCCCTATCGCCTCAATTGCCCGGTAGAGAGCATCTAGCACCCTGTTGCCAGTTGCCGGCCGCTCGCCTTGCTGAAAGGAAAAGACAAAGCCGGTCCACGTGCACCACGAGTCGATGGTCTCATAGATGAATCGCGGAACGGGGAGATCATCGATCCGCTTCGTCTTTGTCTTGCCGAGCCCGTAGCGGATTGCCCAGGAGCCCGCCACGTGAACATGATCAGGAAAGAAGTCTGCACGTTTCAATGCAAGGATTTCTCCGAGCCGTAGTCCGGTCACGGATGCCAGGAGCGACGCGGAGTAGTAGATCAATTCGCCCGCCCATACCGTCTGCACGGTAGCCGGGTTCAGAAGCTTCCGCGCCTCTTCGAGCGTGAGAATACCCTTAGGATGTTTCGACGGCGTGAATCCCTTGACCCGGATCCATGGGTTCTCCGGGATCTTCTTTCGCCGTTCAGCTTCCCCGAGCATGATACGGAGTATGCTCGCTTTGTTGTTAACCGATTTCTTTGAAAGGCCGCCGTCCTGCAATTCAAAGAGCCACTTATCGCAGTCCTCCGGTGTGATCTCATCGAGTCGCTTGTCGCCGAACCGGGGGAGGAGGTACTTGCGCATCTCGCGCAGGGCATCATCCGCATACCGCTTTGAGACACGCGGCTTGTCCTCGTCGGATCGGGCAAGTTGGCCGCGCAGGTATCGGCACTCGCCCCACACCCACCAACGTTCGGCCTCGGCCCATTCGCGGAGAGTCGGAAGGGTAGGGGCGGGCCTTTCCTCTTTTTGGGGAATCAACCGCTTTTCGGCCAGGAGCTTATGGCAGTGATTCTCGGCCAGGGTCTTTGAGGTCTGCCCCGTGCTGAAACTCAGCCGCTTCCCTGTTTCGTCATAGACCTTGTAGTGCCAGACATCGCGCCCGTCTTTCATAGGACGTGCGTAGAGGACGAAATCCTTTTTGTATCTCGCCACGGTTACCGCCAATTGGTCACGTAAAAGTCTACCAGGGGGGGCGGCACCTGTCAAGACAATAAAAAACCCCGTAAAATACGGGGTTTGATGAAATGGAGGTGGCGGGAGTCGAACCCGCGTCCTGGAGTGTTGACCAAGAACCTCTACAGGTTTATCCGCCTGTTCGATCTTCGGCGGGAAGTGTGGGAGGCGGCGACCCGCTCCCCGCCAGAGCCTGCTTTGGTGTCCCTAACCGCTCACAGGCGCGCGGTCAGGTGAGTCCCGGTTTGTTACAGGCCCCCCTGGATGCTCGGTACCACGCTCCAGGGACCCGTCGTCGCGTTAAGCGGCGAGTGCGAAATCTGCGTTGTTGGCAGTTGTGTTTTTGCCATTTTTAGGAGACTGGCGCTCCACCTGCAGCCCAGGGCCGAACCGACCCCAGTCGAGACCGTTGCACCCCCGAGCACTTGCGCTTCGCGCAAGCGCGAAGCCCGCCAGCCGATTGCCCTCGCACGGATTACCGTGCTCGGGCAAGCGGCGAGCGGACCCGAGTTCTACTTCACCCTGAACTCGCGCTCCAATTCCCTCTTCTGGTCTCTTTTGCGAATATCGTCACGCTTGTCAAAGAGCTTTTTGCCTTTTGCGATGCCCAGCTCGCACTTCACGTATCCACGCTTAAGATAGAACTTGAGTGGAACAAGGGTCAAGCCCTTCTCATCGGTGATACGCTTCAGGCGCTTGATCTCCTTGCGATGGACGAGCAACTTCCTCTTCCGAAGAGGATCATGGTTCACCCGGTTGCCGTACGCGTACGGAGTGACGTGAAAATCGATCAACCACAACTCGTTGTTCTGGACGAGGGCGTAGGAATCAGCGAAAGAGATGCGTCCCTCCTTGATGGATTTCACCTCGGTGCCGACGAGGGACAAGCCGCACTCGAACGATTCTTCAATGGAGTAGTTGAATCGTGCCTTCCTGTTGACGCCAAGGACTTTGATTCCCCCGGATTTCGCCATGACTCGAGCGCCGCGGCTTACTGCCGGGCCAGCGCTACCCTAAAGCCGAGATAGGGAGTGCACCAATCGGCCGGCTGGGCGCCCCGTGTGTACACCTTGTCCGTGCTGGGCTGGTCGGCCCAGGAGCCTCCACGCACCGACCTGTCGGGCGCATCGGGAAGCGATTTCTCGAGTGCCGCGCTGACGCGCGGGTCCAGGGAGGAAAACAGGCTCGCGTTGAGCGAGAAGGGATCCGCGCACCATTCCCAGACGTTCCCGAGCATGTCGCGGAGTCCGTAGCCGTTGGGCTCGGAAGTGCCTGCGGCAGAAGGGCCTGTGATTCCGGGCTTGAAGAACACGGCGCCTCCTGGTTTGCCGCCGAGAGGGTAGGGCATCCCGCGAATTCCGCCTCGTGCCGCCCATTCCCACTCTGCTTCTGACGGCAGCCGCGCCGCGTACCCGGGGAGCACTGACTGTACTCTGCGCGAGAGCCACTGAGAGTAGGCAACCGCAGCGTTCCAGGAAACCGAGGTCACTGGCAGGATCGACGCCCCCGCGGGAGGCGCTCCCGATTTCCAGTCGGAGAGATACGCATCCGTCACGAGTCCCTTTTGAACCAGGGTTGCTCTGTTTGCGGGAGACCAGTCCGGGTTTTCGGAGATGAAGGACTGAAAGGCACCTACGGTCACCTCGGTCGTTCCGAGGTAGAAAGCCTCGATTCGAACCGGGTGTGCCAGGAGCCTGTCGATCGACTTGCCAAGGGAGTCGAGGTTGTCGTCCTTGCCCATCACCAGGTCGCCCGAAGGGATGGCCCGAAATGTCATGCCGGCAATCACCGCGCTCCCACCAAAGCCCGGGCTGATGGCCGAGCCAGGCTGGTAGAACCGTGAGATTGCGTCCCGGTAGCCGGCAACGTACTGCTGGATCCACGGGCTGGGAGCCAGCTTGCCCTGGTTAGACCTGGAAATGGCGAGCAGAGACCACGCAGGGAAATTGTCCGACTTCTGAGAGATGGCGATTGATCTCTGGACGAGGTCGACGAATGAGCCGGGCGTAAGGAACTCAGCGTTCGAGGAAATGCGCGAAGCGGACAGGAGCAGCTCCCTCAGCTGGGACTCATCTGTGATGGAATAGAGACTGCTCGAAATGAAGTCATACAGCTTCTCCCGGGTGTCGGCAGCGACCGCCGCCCATGCCGCGTCGGAGAGGATCTGAGGGATCTGGGGATTTTTCTGGAAATCGGCGAGGGCCCATTTCACGAGACCGTCGATGTCTGAAAGCTTGAGCTCCGCTGATGCACGAGATTTGTCGGGGACGATCAGCGTGGCAAATATCCGGCCCCTGACGCTCCTGGTGATCGTCGCCGGAGCGTAGAACGGCCGTGAAATCTCCACCGAGCGTTCACCCCGGGGAAGGAAGACCGTGCAGGGGGTACTGCCTTTGTACACGCCGTCGACTTTCACCGTGGCGTGGTCGGGAAATGTCTCCAGGGAAAGGTAGGCACCCCGGTGGCTGATGCCGGGAAAAAAGAGAATCAGGTACACTGCGAGGAGAAGGACGATTCCGTAGAGCACCGAAAGGTAGAGACCCGGACGGACGCCGAGGATCGGCTTCAACCGGACGCTCACTTCCTCCGTGGCAGATTGATGGGCGGGCCTGTCCTGTTTCGGCATGAAACGAGTATAGGGACGGCATTCTGGCTTGTCAACGATTCGCCCTGCGTGCTATTGTGCCCGCGGAGAGGGTATGCCGGAAAGCGCTGCGATTCCTTGGGAAAAATGGGAACGGACTCTTGTCAGGGGAACGGAGTGCTACCTTACCTGGCGCAAGAGGCGCAAGCTTGCGCGCAAAGCAAGGCAGAAAAAACGCAACCCGGTCGTCGATTGGATGGACGCGATATTTTCCGCTGTCGTCATCGTCCTTCTCATCAACCAGTATCTGCTGCAGGCATACCAGATCCCGTCACCCTCCATGGAGCCGAGCCTTCTCGTGAGCGACCGTATTTTCGTGAACAAGATCGTCTATGGACCTGAGCTCATTCCAGGAATGCTGAAGATCCCCGGCCCCTGGCTGCCCCAGCGCTGGGATGTGATCATCTTCGAGAGCCCCGAATACATTTCCAGCGGGCCCGTCGTGGATGTCATTCAGCGGATCGTCTACATGGTGACGCTCTCGATCGTCGACATCGACAAGGACGAGAACGGTCAGCCGAAGAAGCATTTCCTCATCAAGCGGGCCATCGGCATGCCGGGAGACCGCATCAGGATGAACGAAGGAAACGTCGAGTACCTCACTCCGGGTTCCGACAGCTGGATGACCGAGCAGGACATGAAGAAGGCGCTCGGATTCCACTACCAGAACGTACGGACTCTTGCCCCCGAGGAGTACCCGGTCTTCAAAGCGGCTGGCATCGGCGCGGGGCTCATCGGCGAGAGCTTCAGTGCTTCACCCGAACAGGAGTCCTCGCTGAAAAAATACTACAGGACCAGCGCGGATTCGAACGGGAAGGTCACGAACGTGGGCCCCATGATGCAGCTGGCCGACGACATCTACGTCGAGATGTGGCGGGACGCGACGAAGTGGGCGATCGAACCGGACAACTTTGCAGTCGCCTCCGAGTGGCGGCACCTCAAGGAAGGCTACGACGTGCCCGAGGGGCGGATCTTCCCCATGGGTGACAACCGCGACAATTCGCATGACGCGCGATACTTCGGACCGGTGAGGCTCGAGAAGGTGCTCGGCAAGGGATTGTTCCGCTACTGGCCGATCGACCGTTTCGGAGGGGTCAGGTAGAGGTGATGATCGGCTCGGTGGAGCGCTACTCGCCGGCCGCCGGAAAGAGAAGGGCGGGACTGTTTTGGGGCCGCGTCCTTCGCGTGCTGCTGATCGCCCTGATCGTCTACCTGATTGTCTCGCGGTTCCTCGTTTCCACGTACCGCATCGAGTCCGTTTCCATGGAACCCGCGCTCCACCCCGCGGATCGGGTCATCGTGAGCAGCATCGCCTATGGCCCCCGTGGGCCTTTCACCGTTTTGCGGCTCCGCGGCTCGGGAGTTGCAGAGCGTGGAGATCTCGTCGTCGTCCAGCCCCCGTTCGTCGTCGAGCCTTCCCTTGTCGTCAGGATCTTTGAGCCCCTGGCGAGTTACTTCTCCCTTCAGAAAGCCACCCTGCACCGGGATCTCTACGGCGGCCGCGTGAACGGCTACATGGTGAAGCGTGTGATCGGAATCCCCGGGGATACGGTGAGGCTGGCGAGTTTCGCAGTTTCGTTGAAACCCCGAGGGGGCTCGGATTTCGTTCCCGAGAAGCAGTTGATTCCCCGCCGGTACGAGATTCAGACCGCCCTGGACGCAAAGGGCTGGTCTTCGAGTAACCCTTTATCTGGGAACAGCGGAGAGATACGTCTCGCAGACGATCAGTATTTCGTCCTGGGTGACAACCGCACCGAGTCCAGCGACAGCCGCTCATGGGGCCCGCTGACGAGGGACCGCATTGTCGGCAAGGTCATCTATCGCTACTGGCCCCCGCGCGCCCTTGGCACGCCCTGATCGCGCTCTTTCCCTTTACGTCCACGTTCCCTTCTGCACCGACAAGTGCCTGTACTGCGATTTCTATTCAGTTCCTCGCGGGACGGTCGCGCCGACGACGATGGAAAAGATGGTGCAAGAGACGATCAGACTTGCGCATCGTCTCGTTGAGTCGGCGGGCAGCGACACGACCGTGGAGACGCTGTTCGTGGGAGGAGGGACGCCCAGCTGTCTTCCTCCCGCAGCGCTGGAAACGCTTCTTGGCGCGTTCAGCAATCTGGGTTGCTCCGAGTGGACGGTCGAATCGAACCCCGAGACCCTGGACGAAGCCTTTCTCGATCAGTGCCGGCGCGCGGGGGCCACACGTCTGAGCGTCGGCATCCAGAGTCTCAGCACGCGACTGCTTCACATTCTTCGCCGTCATGCAACCCGCGAGCACGCCCTGGCCGCGATGGAGCTGGTGAGACAGAAGTGGGAAGGCGACCTCAACCTTGACTTCATCACGGGCATTCCCGGCCAGACCATTTCTGATGTGAGGGAGGATCTGGCCATGCTGGGGGATGGGTGGCCGGATCACGTCTCGCTGTACCAGCTCACTGTGGAGCCGGGGACGCCCCTGCAGACCATGGTCGATGACGGCACGATGGCGTTGAATCCTTTGGAAGTGGACGAGGAGCTCTGGTTCGCCGGCCGGGATGCGCTCGCCAGCCGAGGCTATCACCAGTACGAGGTCTCCAACTTCTCGCTGCCGGGCAGGGAGTGCCGGCACAACCTGCGCTACTGGAGGATCGATCCCTATGCCGGGGCGGGCCCCGGCGCTGTCTCGACGCTCCCTGCCGCATGGGCCGCCAGAGCAGCCGCGC
>JBEKXR010000219.1:0-6741 GCA_049511935.1 Spirochaetia bacterium
GCCCGACGGCAGCGGCGAGTACGTCTACACCGTCGATCCTCCGCAGGAGCCCGCCCAGGATCCGTTCATACGCGACGACCTGCGCCGGGAGATCGTCGAAATAGAGTTTTCGGGTAACCTCGCGGTCGTGAAGACCAAGATGGGACACGCGCCCGGGATCGCCTATGGCATCGACCTTCTGAAGATCCCCGACGTTCTCGGGACCCTCGGCGGGGACGACACTCTTCTCGTTGTCCTCAAGGAAGGGGCTGACCGAAACAAGTTCCTCAAGGAGCTCACCGGGAATCAGTAGGCCCGGGATGCGGTGCCGCTGTGGCTCTCCCGCCGCCGCGCCTTGACCGGGTCCGAAGGAATGGCGTACGTTTTCGCCGGGCTCCCGCCGTCTGCTTCCCAGCCGGCTTCAGTGCCCAACGGGATGTAGCCTAGCGGCTAAGGCGCCTGCTTTGGGAGCAGGAGAGCGGTGGTTCGAATCCACTCATCCCGACACGCGTCCATAGCTCAGTTGGATAGAGCAACAGCCTTCTAAGCTGTGGGTCGCCCGTTCGAGTCGGGCTGGACGCGCTTTATAATGATCTACAGCTAAAGGAATTATAAGAGAAGTCAATAAATGGGACGGCTGTCCGACGCTATTATAGCATGATTTCGACGGCTTCACCTCAGCAGCCGCGGTCACAGAATGCAATGTACCGTGGTAGAACGGGCGAGGGCGCAATCTTCACAACTGCGGGGACGTTTCGGCGAGGTTCAAAGGTGCAGGTGTAATCGACAAGCACGCTGTTCTTGGGCATCCGTCTTTCTGTAGGACGTACGGCGCAGATCATCTTCGGCAAGGGTTCTACACAGGGTTCTGCGGCGACTCTGGATGCGCAGAGGAGGGGGCGTTTCTCTCAGCTGCCCGGCGATGACTCACTCTTCATCGGTCGAATGTTCGGCTCCTCTCCGGCCCTTTTCCCGAGCAGCGAAAAGGTGGGCTCGAGGATGCGCCAACTCCTGTCAAACTCCTCTTCAATGGATTCCGCTTCTTTGATGGAATGTGCGCTCCGCCGGCACACCTCCCGGAGCCTCTGGTATTCCCGCGCGAAGCTGTCGAACATCCCGTTGAGAGCGGAGCGATCAATCGTAACTTTGGCCGGGGCTGAGGAAGGCACCGCTACTTCAGGTGGCCGGCTTCTTGTCAGGGGGTCCAAGTCGCGAGGAAGCCCGAGAGCGATCTCGGTGGGCTCCCACGCCCGCATGAGGTCGCGCATGCCCTTTATGCTCACGCTCCCAAGGTCGTTGGCATGGATCCATTCCGCCACCTTTCCGAAGAGTTCCTGTGAGATGCAGGTCGATCCGCCCCGGGCTATCGACTGGAGCCGGAAAGCAATGTTCACCGAATTACCGAGGGCGTCCCCCCCTTTCTCGACGACCTCCCCCCAGTGGATCCCTATTCTCACCGGGACTCTCATCTTTTCAGGGCGGAAGCGGTTGAATCGCCGAAGAGCCTTCTGCACACGGATCGCAGCGAGAACAGCACAGAGCGGCTCGGAGAATAGAAAGAAGTGACCGTCCCCCATCCTTTTGATAAGGGCTCCCTCGTGGGCGCCGACGATCGGAAGGAGAATGCCTTCGTACTCCTGCAGGAGGGAGGTGATCTCCAGCGGCGACAGCTCCTGGGCCTTGCTCGAGTAATCCTGGATGTCAGAGAACAGCACTGCGCACACGCGCACATGCTCCCGCTCGAACCTGTAGGTGTCTTTCTCCGTTGAGAAACGCACTTCCTGCTTGTCCACAGGCTCGACATCCGCCGCCTCGATATCACCTGCCGGTATGCGGAGGGTCCTGACCATGCTGACGAGCAGCTTCTGGGCGCGAGGATCGCTCGTGGCGGGGAGCACCGACCGCAGGGTTTCCTGCAGCTGAGGATCCTCTTCCCGCAAGAGAGACCAGATGGCGGTAATGACCGAGGGTCGCAGGTCGTCGCGCAGGTCTCTGACCAGGGTGATCCTGTCTGCCGAGGCAAGCCGCGAGAGCACCTCCGAGAGCACTCGCGGGGCGTAGTCGTCTCCGAGGGCGAGAAGGGTGGCAGGCACCCGAGCGATGGCCGCGGGAGATCCGCTGCGAAGCACCCGGTAAAGAAACTCTGGGAGCAGGCTTCCGCTCACGGGGGCCGACCGCTGGGCGATGCGGTGGATCGCGGAGAGGGCGAGAGACTTCTTCCATTCGTCGAACCGTTCGTAGACGTTGATGAGGGCATAGGCGATTCCCACCTCAGCCTTCGCTCCGAGCAGCTCAGCCAGCTTGGAGGCGACCTCCATGTCCGTCTCGAGGGAGAGGAGCTGAAGGATCGAGCGCATCAGGCTGTCCCCGGGCGTCCCCCCGGCGGACAGGGCGTCGAGCAGGGCGAGACGGATGTAGCGGTCATTCTCGTGAAGGAGACTGATGAGCACGGGCTCCATCGTCGCGAGGTCTGTGTCTTTCACGAGCTCGACTGCGGCGATCGCGAGCATCCTGCTCGTGACGGGGGGCGTCATGCACTCACGGCACGCGGCGAGGGCGGACGGCGGATCGACGCTATGCAGCGCGAAGAGGGCATGCTCTGCCAGGCGGTAGAGCTTCATCTCGCGCGCCCACCGAAGCAGGTCAGCGAACAGCTCTTTCGATTCCGTCGGGCGCGCGAGCCGCACGAGTGAAAGGCACCGCTTTAGGCGCCCGAAAACCTGCCGCTTCTCAGTCCTCGCGAGGGAGAGGTGACGGATGAAGAGGGCGATCCCGGACCGGGTCGGGTCCGCAAGCAACTCGTGCAGGATTCGGTACCCCTCGAAGTGGCGCATCTCCAGCCTCATCGCGGACTCCTTCAGTGTCCGCGCGCAGCGCCGCCTCTCCGCCGAGCTGCCTCCCGTCTTGATCGACTGGAGGAAGGTTTTCTTCATCTCCTCGTCGAAATAGAACTCCATGTACTCCCTGGCATTTGCTATCTGCAGACCCGTCTCATGAGACGTGTCGATGTCTATTTCACGCGAATCGCGCAGCTCCTCGAAGAGCGCAGCGATCGTCGCAGTGAGGGCGGCCACGAGCGGCATTGCAGGAGGGGTCGCCACGGAGTGAAACATGGCCACCATGGCGTCCACGGCCTGCAGCGCCTCCGCTTCGAGAGAGGGATCGACTTCAGCATTCTCCGCAAGAGCGGCCCCCAGCACGTCGAAGTGCGGGATCTGCGAGGAGATAGTCCCGATGCGCCGGTAGCACTCGCGCCGGATGGAGGGGTTCTCGTCCGCGAGGAATTTGAAGAATAGATTGCGCGCCCCGGAGGTCGAGAGCGGCGCAGCGAGAACGACGAGCGTGGCGCGTAGGGGCAGGGAAAGCTGCGTGTTGTTCGCCTGGTATGCGGCGAGCGTCGCATGGGCCAGGCGCTCGTCTCTGACGGCGATCTGCAGAATGGACGGGACGGCATCTTCGACCTGCGCGGCGAGCGCCAGCGCGGCGTCCGTTCCCTCGCGCAGCCGAAGCCGCAGGAGCACCTCAAGGGACGCTGCGCGAATCTCCCGCTGCACCGTCCGCGAGCCGCAGAGGGTGGCGGCGAGCTGGTTCACCTCCGGGGAATCAGGGGAAAGCCCTGCGAGCGTCCGGAGAATCTCCAGCTGCACAACTTCCTCCCGCCGATTGGCGGAAAGCTTGAGCAGGACTTGGAGCGCGTCGGGTGCGCCGATCTCCCCGGAAGCGCGCACGGCCGAGCAGGCGATCTCAGGATCAGAATGGCGAAACAGCCGCGAGATGTAGCCGAAGCTGCGCGGATCTCTGATTCTGCCGAGCGCCTGCAGAGCGGAGATGGCGATCCGCGGGCGGGAGTCGAAGAGATCGGCGTGGAGGATCTCTATGGACCGGGCATCCCGTCCGAACGCACCCAGAATCTTATGCGTGGTCAGGATGGCGTCCTCGCTGAGCTCGCCGGGGGAAGACCGGGCCTGCGAATGAATTGTCGTGCCGTTGTCGCTCACAATCCTCCTGCCCGCTGAGCCTTCCCTCGACCCTCCACGCCTCGCGGCGTGCCTGGCGTCGGATGACGGGAGGAAACGGGATGATTTCAGCCTGATCGTGATTGTAGCACGGCCGCTTCAAAGCTTCAAACTGCCGGAATGGATTCCTATGCCAGCGGCAATTGTCGACGCGCCGGAGGTTGCCGGTGCGGAGGGTTAGAACTTCAGGAAATTATGACCTGGTCAGTATTCCATGATCTGAGCAAAAGCCTTAGTACAGGACGCACCGAGCTGGCAGGGCTGGACGCGCAAAGCTATGAGCTTCAGAAAAAGGAATTAGAGGAAAAGGCATGGAACGCACCCACTTTTCGACGTTGTGTTCCTCCACACAGGAATGGTATGATGGAGCGCTCTGGTGTAAGTTCAGTGCGCAAGTTGCTTGTGCCTGCCATCCTCATTGCCGTTGCGCTCTCTGCCTCGGCCCAGAATTACCAGGATGCCCGAAGACGGATGGTGGCGAATCAGATTGCTGCCCGCGGAATCAAGGACCCCAGGGTTCTCGATGCCATGCTCTCCGTCGAGAGGCACCTTTTCGTCCCCGAGGACCTCAAGGACCAGTCGTACGAAGATCATCCAATTCCGATCGGGGAAGGCCAAACGATCTCCCAACCCTACATCGTCGCGCTCATGACGGAGGCCCTGCGGCTTACCGGCAAAGAGAAGGTCCTCGAGATCGGGACAGGCTCAGGCTACCAGGCCGCCATCCTTTCGCGTCTCGCCCGGGAGGTGTGCAGCATCGAGATCAAGAAGGTGCTCTTCGATCGCGTCTCACGACTGCTTCCTTCTCTCGGCTATGGGAGCGTCGAATCCCGGTTCGGGGATGGTTACTATGGCTGGCAAGAGAAGGCGCCCTTCGATTGCATCATGATCACCGCATCCGTGAATCATGTCCCTCCGCCCTTGCTGGCCCAACTCTCCGACGGCGGCCGGTTGATTCTCCCCCTGGGGAACGCGTTCGGATATCAGGACCTCGTTCTCGTCACGAAACATGGAAACACCTTCACCACTGAGGCGATCACGGGCGTTCTCTTCGTGCCAATGACGGGCAAGGCTCTCGAAGGGCAGCGGTGAGGGTCTTCGCGGTCTTCTGTCTCTCCGCTTCGTCACTGCTGTACGAGCTCTTCCTGACGCGCTACTTCTCGATTGCGCATTGGAATCATCTCTCCTTCATGGTCATCGGAATTGCCATGCTGGGTTACGGTGCCTCAGGCGCAGTCTTCGCGCTCATAGCGAGGCCGCGTGAATGGGCCGTGGTTTTCCCCATCGTTTCGCTCGCGTGCGCGGCGAGCGTCCTGGGGTCATTTCTGAGCCTCCGTCTCATCCCGCTCGATTACCTGCGCCTGCCTGTTGAGCCGGTGCAGCTGTGCTACCTCCTTCTCACGGAGCTCGTGCTCTCGCTTCCCTTTTTTTTCGCTGGGCTCGGATCCTGCATGGCGTACGTCGGATTGCCCGAGAGAAGTGGTCTGGTAGCCTTTGCCTCCATGCTTGGCTCAGGCGCAGGCGGTTTGGCGCCCATTTTTCTCCTTCCGTCGCTCGGCGCGGGCGGACTGGTCGCCTCGGCGACTCTCACCCCAATCGTGGCCGCGCTCATTCTCTCTATCCCCCGGGCCCAGAGACCGAGAACCGCTTCCCGATTTCTCCTCGGCTGCGCAGCGTTTTTTGCCGTCGCCCTCATGGCGGTCCTCGTCTGGCAGTGGAACACATCCCTCAGCATTCAGCCCTCGCCCTACAAAGCGCTGCCCCAGCTTTTGCAATCGATCGGTTCTCGCGTGACTTCTCGATGGACAAGCATATGGGGATCCTTCGCCGAAGTGCAGAGCCCATCTCTTCACTACGCGCCGGGTCTCAGCCTGAGCTTCTCGGCGTCCCTTCCGTCGCAGAGCGCGATTGCGCTGGACGGCGATGACATGACAATCCTCAGCGACCTTTCCGTCAGAAAGGGAGCCTCGTTCGCGCGTTGGACCCATTCTTTCGCCGGCTACATACTTGCGGATCGTCCCTCCAGCTCCCTGGTGATCCAGCGCGGAGGGGGTATCGGAATAGCGTGTTCTGTGGCCTCGGGAGCGAAGCAAATCTGCGTGGTTGTTGAACAGCCGGATATCGCTCGCGCCTTGCGCGCTCACTACGGCAGCCTCGGGATCGCCGTCGAGGCCGAGAATCCCCGTTCATACATCGCCAGACCGGGGCGGTTCTTCGATACGATTCAGGTCGATGATTGGGGCCCCTCTCTACCGGGAATGGCGAGCCTGAACCAGGAGGCGCTCTTCACTGTCGAGGCGTTCCGCGCCTATTGGAGACGCCTCAGCGGAACTGGCGTGATCATCGTGTCCCGTCGCCTGATTCTTCCGCCCTCGGACTCGCTCCGTCTATTCGCTACAGCGTTGACCGCGGTCAGACGGGAGGGCGTCCTGGATGGCCAGGAACACCTCGCGGTGATCCGGAACTGGGATACGTACAGCTTGCTTATTTCACGGCGGCCGGTGCGGGGCCCCCTTCTCGAAGCCCTCACACAATTTGCGAACACAATGAGCTTCGACCTCGATTGGTTCCCTGGCATCACCGCCGAGGAAACGAACAGGTTCAATAGACTGCCCGGTTCGCTCTTTTTCAAGGAATATGTCGAGCTCGTGAAAAACACGGGGTACGCCGCGACGTACTCCCTGGACGTCGCGCCTCAGAGCGATGAGAGACCTTTCCCCAACCGGTTCATCCGATTGTCGCGGAT
>JBEKXR010000220.1:0-6714 GCA_049511935.1 Spirochaetia bacterium
CCTCTCTATGACCAGACCGCGGAAAACATGAAGAAGGTGATGCCCTAGCTTCCTCCTCCCAAGTACGTGGTAAAGGTCTCCGTCGAGTCGATCTATGATCAATCGTTGGGTCCCAACGGGGGAAAACAGATCGCCTGAAGGAGCGGCGGTCCGCTTGATGGTCGCCGTGCAGGCGGAGAGCACCGCACGATCGTCTCGCAGGCGCCAGACAAAACGCTCTTCCGCCAGCCCGCGCTGGGAGGAAACAACATGAGTGAAAGTTCCGTTTCCCGTTATCAGCTGTGGCTGGACGCTCTGCGGGGATTCTACAAACATCAACTTCCTCTCGACCAGCTCGATCTGGTTTCGCGGTGGCTCTATGCGGGGAGACTGCTTATCCTTGTCATCTCGGCGCAGGCGGCCATCATCGCGGCCCTTCTCGCGCTTCCTAGCGGCCGAATGGCGGGTTGGTACATCATCCCCCTTCTCTTTGCATTCATGATCCTCCACGCGATCAGTAACCTCTCGAACGACTACTTCGGTTTCGTGCGCGGCCATGACACCCCCGATTTGCCTCGTGTGACCTACACGATCCATCCCCTCGCCCACAAGGTGCTTACCAAGAACGCCCTTCGTCTCGGCATCTGGATCCTCGCGACCATCGCCACCCTCATCGGGCTTTTCTTCGTCCTTGAGCGAGGCTACATCGCCGCAATTTTCTTCCTCCTCGGGCTTGTACTCCTCTATCTGTCGACGCGGCGCCGAGAAGCTTGAAGTCGATCGGCCTCGGCGAGCTGGCCAGCCTCCTCGTATGGGGACCCCTCATGATAGGCGGGGGGTACTTCTGCCTGACCGGGCGGCTGTCGGGGACCGCCTTTGTGGCCAGCATTCCCTACGGCCTCGGCATCGCGGCGATACTCATTGGCAAGCACACGGATCAGGCGATCTTCGATCGGGAGCACGACGTCCACACCCTCCCCGTCCTCCTTGGGGATCGCTGGTCACGCATCGTCAACCAGGTCACGGTGATTCTCATGTACCTTCTCATCGTCGCTCTTGTGGCGATGCGAAGGCTAACCCCCTTTGCGCTGATCGTCCTTCTGAATGCCCCTGCGGCTTGGCGCCTCATCCGCGCCTGCTCCTCACCGCGCCCTGAGGCACCGCCCGTCGGCTTCGTCGGCTGGCCCCTCTGGTTCCATCGCTTCAACCTGATCCACAATCGGCGCTTCGGCTGGCTCTACATTCTTGGCTTGGCCGTGGGCGCAATCTGGACGATGGTGTCGGCATCGACGGGTGGAAGGCGGTGAGCGGAACTTTTCAATCGGCTATGCGTGTCTGGTGCAGCATTTTTCAAGAGCGAAGGTCACATCACATTGCCTACGGATGGATTCGGAAGAACGACAGCACCGCCTCCCGCGCGTCCTCTTTGCCGTAGAGGTACGCGTACATGACCGCGGAAACGAGGATCTTTCTCACGTACTTGCGGGTTTCGTCGAAGGGCACGGAGCTCAATCGCCTGAAGCTCCTCCTCGCATCGGCCCGCGATGCCCGCGCCGCGCAGACCAGCCGGAACTATAAGCGGTTCCTCAGACCTTCTCCCATGCGCCGGATTTCTCTGACTTGAACAGGGCATCCAGCACTTTCATGTTCGCCACCGCGTCCTCTGGGGGTGTCGGGGCGGAACCGCCTTCCCTGACGGCGCGGGAGAACGCCTCGAACATCTCGACGTACTGGTCGGTGGGCGGGGCGTACACCTGCCTCGTTCCGATGCCGGTGGTCACGGACAACTGGAGCGGGGTGTCCGGATACGCGTTGAACGGGAGAAGAACGGAGAGCTGGCCCCCCGATCCCACCACGTCGACGCGCTGCACCGGGTGTGTCTGGGTCCCGATCGTGAACATGGACCGGGTGGTCCCGAAGTCAAGGATGCCCGAGGAGAGAATGTCGGTGCCGAGCTTGGGGTCCCTGTGGACCAGGCTGATGACGCGCGTCGGCTCCCGTCCGATAAGGAACCGGGCGCTGGAAACGGCGTAGCACCCGATGTCGGGTATAGCGCCCCCGCCCGCCGCGAGGATGTTCCTGATGTTTGTCGGATCCTCCAGCATGTACGTGAAGACAGTCGAGACTGCGTGCACGGCGCCAATCTCCCCGGCCTTCACGATCTCACGCGCCCTCTTCCATTGCGGGTGGTAGCGGTACATGAACGCTTCCATGACGAGCACGCCCTTGCCCTTTGCGTGCGCGATAGCCTGCTCTGCCTCCTGCGCGTTCATGGCGAAGGGCTTCTCGCACAGGACGTGCTTGCCGGCGTCCGCCGCCTTTTTCACCCACTCCGCATGCAGGTGGTTGGGCAGCGGGATGTACACCGCCTCGATCTCCTTGTCCGCGAGAAGCTCTTCGTAGGAACCGTATGCGCGGGGCATTCCCAGGTCCCGCGCGGCCTCCTCCGCCCTTTTCCTATTCCGGGACGCAATGCCGCGCAGCTGGACGAGCGGAGACGTGCGCAGGTATGTGTGGATGCGAAGTCCGTAATGGGTCGATACCGAGAGGACTCCCCAGACAACTGGCTTCATTGTGCGCTCCTTTGCTGGGTCTACAATACCAGCTCCCGGGCCGGGGTCAAGAGAACATTCTACTCCGCGAACGCCGCGTCGAGCTTGTCCGCCAGCCACTGGAGCGCGGCGGAGACGGTGGCCACCGGGTCTTCCACCGCCTCGTTCCACATCTCGACCATGAACGGGCCGCCGTAGCCCATGCGTTTCAGGGTCCGAAACGCGCCGTCGAAATCCACCAGCCCTTCGCCGAACGGTACCCTGCGGAACTCCCGGAGTCTCGTATCCTTCAGATGCACCCCCACGATGTGCCGTCCGCCGGCCAGGAGCTCGCGCGTCACGTCCTTCTCCATGGCGGTGAGGTTGCCGATGTCGGGGTACATCTGGAACCACGGGGTGTCGGCCGCCTGGACGAAGCGCATGCCCTTCTCGATCGAATCGACCACGGCGCAATCGACGTTCTCCAGGGCAAGGGTCACGCAGGATCGGCGCGCCCATTCGGCCGACCGCAGGATGCTTTCCATGTAGAGGGCGCGCGTCTGTTCGGTGGACTCCTCGTAGTGCACGTCGTAACCGGCAACCTGCACGATCCGAATGCCGAACTCTGCCGCAAAGTCGACTGCCCGCCGCATGATCTCGAGCGCCTGCCGGCGCTGAGACGTCGACGCGCTGCCCAGCGCGTATTTCCGATGCGCGCTGAGGCACATCGTGTCGATGGAGGCCGGAGCTGCCGCGAGAGCCCGGTGCAGATCCTGTCGGGCCCCGCGCGGCCACTGCAGCCGGGCCAGCCTGTCATCGCTCTCATCGATGGAAATCTCGACGAACTGGTAGCCCGAGTCGGCCGCGGCGGCGAGCCTCTCGGACCACGAGAGCTGCCCGGGAAGCGCCTTCTCGTAGATCCCCCATCTGAACGACGCGGCGGGAGAGGTTCCGTGATCCACCGCTATTTCCTGCCCTGCCCGTAGTGCCGGAACGATTCCACCGCTTCCGCAACCTGGTCCGGGGTGAGGATGCGGGGCGTCCCCATCGCCCGGGCAGCGCAGAATGAGCGGGATGCGTCCTCGAGGTACACGGCCGCGTACAGGGCATCCTTGAGAGTAGGCCCGAGGGTCACCACCCCGTGGTTTCTCAAGATCACGGCTCTCTTGTCCCCGATGTACTGCACGGTCCTCACGCCCATGTCCAGGCTCGCGGCCGAGCTGTAGGGGGCCACGGTGACCGCTCCCAGGGTCGCATTCACGAGGGTCGTGCAGAATGCCGGCAGCTCATCCATGATGAGGCCGACGGCCGTCGCATAGGGCTGGTGGGTGTGGATGATCGCGTTCACTTCCGGCATGTTGCTGAAGATGTGCAGGAGAGCCACGGTATCGACGGAAGGGCGGCGCTCGCCCTCGATCACCTTCCCCCGGGGATCCATGACCACGACATCCGCTGGCACGAGCGTCTCGTAGGACATGCCTGACGGGGTGACGAGGATGTGGCCGCCGATCCGCATGCTGACATTGCCGCCGGAAAGGCTGATGAGCCGGTAGCGGTCGAGGGCGATCCCCACGTCGATGATCTGCTGTCTTTCGCTTTCGTACACGACTGGTCTCCTTGCTGCACTGGCGCGTCCCTGGGGGAAGCGCTCTTCTATTTTACTGGTGATTGAACCATATCATATAGCAAATGTCAAATCAACAAGTTCTCTTGTTATTATTGACGAATGTCATAACAGATGTTAGAGTTGGGCATGGTCAGCAGTCGCTCTCGAAAAGCTCCCGACGCAGAGGCCTCGCACGGAATCCCCGCGGACACGCTTCGAAGCATCTACGCACGGATGGCACAGACCAGGAGGTTCGAGGAGGCTGCGGCGCGCCTTTTCACGGAAGGCAAGGTCCACGGCACGGCGCATTTCTGCATCGGTGAGGAGGCCACGGGCATCGCGGTCTGCGCGGCGCTTCAGCCGGAGGACCGGATGACCGCCACGCACAGGGGGCACGGCCAGAGCATCGGTAAGGGCATGCGGCTGGACCTGATGATGGCCGAGTTCCTTGGCAAGGAGACGGGCTGCTGCAAGGGGCGCGGGGGATGCATGCATATCGCCGACTTCGCCTCGGGAAGCCTGGGGGCGAACGGTATTGTGGGCGGCGGCATCCCGATCGCAGTGGGAGCGGCACTGAGCCAGCGCCTCCAGCGATCGCCGAACATCACCGCCTGCTTTTTCGGAGACGGGGCCACCAGCACCGGGTCATTCCACGAATCGGTCAATCTCGCATCCGTGTGGAAGCTTCCGGTGCTGTTCGTCTGCGTCAACAACATGTACGCCATGTCCACTCCCCTGCGGAAGCAGGCGAACATTCCCGACCTCGCGCTGCGCGGCCATGCCTACGGCATCAAGAGCGTTTCCATGGACGGTAATGATGCGATTGCCATCTATCTCGCCTCGCGGGATGCGCGCGAGTACGTCAGAGAGAACGGGCCGATGCTCCTTGTCCTCAACACCTACCGGCATATGGGGCATTCAAAAAGTGATGCGAACGTGTACCGCACGAAGCAGGAGATCGAGGAGTGGAAGAAACGCTGCCCCATCAAGCGGATGCGCGAGCGGATGGTGTCCGAGGGGACCTTCACGGCAGAGGAGCTCGATGCCATCGATGCACAGGCCGTGGCCGACGTGGAGGAGGCGGTGCGCTTCGCCGAGTCCAGCCCCGGTCCCCGCATCGAAGAGGCGTGTCGTGATGTTTTTGTGTAGGGGTCGCCCATGAGAGAGATCACCTACGCGGAGGCCATCCGCGAGGCGCTGTGCGAGGAGATGCGGGCCGATCCGCGGGTGTTTCTCCTCGGCGAGGACATCGGCATCTATGGCGGCGCGTTCGGCGTGACGAAGGGCATGGTCCAGGAGTTCGGAGAAGAGCGGGTCCGCGACACGCCGCTCTCGGAGCATGCGATCACCGGCGCCGCCGCCGGGGCGGCCATGACGGGCATGCGCCCTGTCGTGGAGATCATGTTCAGCGACTTCCTCACAATCGCCCTCGAGCAGCTCGCCAACCAGGCGGCGAAAGCCCGCTACCAGTTCGGCGGCCAGGTCTCGGTCCCCATGGTGCTGCGCACGGCAGGCGGCTCCGGGACGGGCGCCGCGGAGCAGCATTCGCAGAGCCTCGAAGCCTGGGTCTGCCATGTGCCAGGGCTGAAAGTCGTCATCCCCTCGACTCCCTATGACGCGAAGGGCCTGCTGAAATCCTCCATCAAGGATCCCAACCCGGTGGTGTTCATCGAACAGAAGCTCCTCTACCGGCAGAAGGGGCCCGTGCCCGATCCGGCAGAAGAGTACGACATCCCTCTCGGCGTTGCGGACGTGAAAAGATCAGGCAGGGACCTCACCATCGTCACCTACGGCCGCATGGTGCCACGGTGCCTCGAGGCCGCGGAAAAGCTGGCAGCGGACGGCATTGAAGCGGAGGTCATCGACATCCGCACCCTCGTTCCCCTGGACAGGCGATGCATCATCGAGTCGGTGAAGAGGACCGGGCGCGCGATGATCGTTCACGAGGCCTGCCAGACAGCGGGCTTCGGCGCGGAGATCGCGGCCGTCATCGCCGACAGCGAGGCTTTCTTCCATCTCGATGCGCCGATCCGGCGCGTGGCGGGGCTCGACGTGCCGATTCCGTACAACCCCGCCCTGGAGGCAAGCGTGGTCCCGACACTGGAGAAAATCATCGCCGCGGCGGAGGATCTTCTGCGCTGACTCAGGCCCTGAGCTTCTCGGTGACGGCGTGGCTCACCGGCTTCAGGGCCGGATACAGCGATTTGTAGAGGGGAAACAACTCCGCGTAGCGCGAGGTGACCCGGAGATCCGGATGGTATGTCCTCGCCGGCTTCCGCACGCGCTCGAAAGCATCCTTCTCGTCGCGGTAGATGCCGACCCCGATGCCGGCGAGCATCGCGGCGCCCAGGGGGCTCGCATCCTCCACCTCCGGCACCTCGATGGACCGGCCGATCATGTCCGCCTTGTTCTGCATCCAGAACGCGTTGTGGGCCGCCCCGCCCACCACGACCACTTTCTCCACCTCGAAGCCGACGCTCTTCCTCATCTCGGTGATGATGTCAAGGAGCTGGTAGTCCAGCCCCTCAATCAGGGCGCGGAGCATGTCGCCGCGGCTGGTCGTGCTGCCCATCCCGACAAAGCTCCCCCGCGAGTTGG
>JBEKXR010000221.1:0-6712 GCA_049511935.1 Spirochaetia bacterium
TTCCGAAAGGGCCCTTGCCGAACTGCTCGGCGGCCCGGCGCATCTTCTCCACCGCATCGTGCGCATCGTGGTCGAAGGCTTCTCCGAAGCTCTCGGCGAACTTGAATGCCTCGTCCATGATGCGGCCCAGGTCGAACGTGAAAACCCTGTTGGTCATGATCGTGCCTCCTCGGCGGCATGGCGGCTCCCCATTCGGGCGAGCCTTCGGACCCCCCAACCGGGGCGGCCCGCAAAGGCGCATCCGCGTCTTCTCCTTCAATGTAATGACGCGGCAGGAGCGCGGCTACTGGACGCGCACGGGCATGACGAGGAAGGGAATGCCGAGCTGGTGGAGGCGCCGCTGCACGGCGAAGGTCGTGTGGTTGAAAAGCAGCCGGGTGAGGAAGCTGTCCTCGACAAAAACGATCTGTCCCCCGAAGAAGACCGCCGTGGGATGCTTCTCATAGAGGGCCTGGGCGAGCCCGCAGATCTCGTCCGACACGTCCGTGCCGATGGCGGAGAAACCCTGGGCGTACATGTTTTCCGCCTTCAGGAACCGCACGTAGCGGTCGAGCCCTTCTTCCACGTGCGTGCGAAGCTGATTGATGCCGGCGGCGCCCTTGAACCGGTCGGCGTCCAGGATCCCTGCCTGGATGAAGAACCAGTTTTTGAACACGTCGCCGAACACCTTTCGCACGCTGAACAGCGTGTGCAGGCCGGTGCCGTTGAAACCCGAGACGAGGATCACGGCGGTTTTCGCCCTCGGATCGAAGCGGAGACGGCGGGGCCTGGTCATGGATGCGGGCAGGTCCGGAGGGGAGGCGATTTCCGCGGTGGCGACCGTTGTCATGAGATGATCCAGTCGGGCGAGGCGCCGGCCGGTCCCGAAGTAGAATCTCTTGACGATGATCGCCACCAGCACGAGGGACCCCGTGACGAGCAGGGTAATCCACCCGCCTTCCCGGAACTTCAGGACCACCTGGGAGATGAGGATGAAGCTGGTGAGAATGAGCCCGAAGCCGTTGATGAGGATCTTTCGTGTCCACGTGGGGACCGTCTTCCTCTCCTTCCACCAGTGACGGACCATGCCCGCCTGGGACAGGCAGAAGGTGATGAACACGTTGATGGCGTACAGGACGATCAGGAATACGACGGAGCCCCGGCTGACGATCATGAGCACGAGTGCCGCCCCTCCCATGAGGAGGATCCCGTTCTTGATCACCAGGCGCTCGCTCAGCAGGCTGAACTGGCTGGGCAGCCACCTGTCCAGCGACATGTTGGCGAGAACGCGGGGACCGTCGAGAAAACCCGTCTGTGCCGCGACGAAGAGGAGCACCGCCTCGGAGACGAGCGTGACAAGAACGAACACGAATCCCGGAGCGCCCCACCCGGCGGCGATCCGCTCCATCAGCACCGCATTCAGCGTCCTGCCGGGCTCTTTTGTGACGCCGAACAGGAGGTAGCCGATCATCAGGCCGGCCGCCATGAAGGCGAGGGATGCGGCCATGTAGCGCATCGTGCGCTTGGCGGTCTGCACCCGGGGCTCGCGCAGGATGGGAAGGCCGTTGCTCACCGCCTCGATGCCGGTATAGGTGCCGGCGCCCATGCTGTACGCGCGCATGATGAGGATGAAGACCCCGAACGATCCCAGCTGAGCGGTGGCCACGCGTGTGTCCACCGCGGTGGCCTGCACGGTGGCCCCGATCTCGGGGACGTGAGAGCCCAGGGCGAAAAGAATGGCAAAGGTATGCGTGACCAGGAAGACCAGGAAGATCGGCACCAGGGGCGCGACGGATTCCTTGACGCCGCGCAGGTTCAGGAGGGTGAGGGCGAGCACCCCCGCGACGGCGAGCACGATCTTCAGAGGCTGGAAGGAGAGCGGCAGGAAGCTGAAAATGGCATCCGCTCCGCTGGCGATGGACAGGGCGATTGTGAGAACGTAGTCGATGAGCAGGGCGCATCCTGAGATCATCCCGAGGATCGGGGAGAGCAGCTTGCTCGCCACGAGGTATCCGCCCCCGCCGGAAGGGAAGAGCTCGACGATCTGCGAGTAGCTGGTGGTAATCACGAAGATGGTGATTGCGGTGGCAAGGGCGACAAAAACTCCCAGGTGGCCATGGCTCCCGAGCGAGAGAAATGATTCCTCGGGCCCGTAGTTCGCAGAGGAAAGACCGTCGGCGCCCAGCCCGACCCAGGCAAAGAAGGCGACGAGGGACAGCTTGTGAAAGAGGTTGGGGTCCCGGATGTCGCGGGCCCCGCCGATGAGGACGTTTTTCAGCCTGTCGATGAATCTGCCGTCAGGGGAATCGCTCATGGATTATCGGGGCGGGTACTGTAGTCCATTTTGCCGCCCTTGTCAGCCGGCCCATGCAAGGGCCTCAAGGGGCGGGAAATGATCCCCTGATTTCCGGGCGGGCCGCTCTCCCTCAGAGCGCCGGCGGGGTGTCCAGCTCTTCTCCGTGTCCAGTAACGGAGAAAACGATGCGCTCGCAAATGTTCCCGACCCGGTCGGCCACGCGTTCGAGGTTGTGAGCGACCCAGGTGAGCCGCGTCGCCTGGTCGATGGCCTTCGGATTTGCCATCACGTAGGTGATGAGCTCCCGGTAGGTCTGTTCGTACAGGGAATCGACCTCCACATCTTCTTTGGGGATCGCGCGGGCGGCCTCGACATCCTGGCGGAGGAAGGCTTCGAGGGACCGGTGGAGCATGTCGCAGGCCTTGGCGGCCATGCGGGGGATGTCGACCAGCGGCTTGATGAACCCTTCGGCGCCGATCATGACGGCGACATTTGCGATGCCCTTGGCGTAGTCGGCCATGCGCTCCAGCTCGGAGGCGATCTCGAGGATCGCGGCAAGCGTCCGCAGGTCCCCGGCCATCGGCTGTTGGGTGGCGATGAGCGTCAGGGCCTCGTTCTCGATGGCATAGCGCTTCTCGTTGATGAGGCGGTCTGCCTCGATTATGCTGCGGGCGTGGTTGATGTCCTGGTTTTTCAGGGTCTGCACCGACTCCGCAATGGCCCGTTCGGCCATTGCACCCAACTCCACTATCTCGTCCTGCAACCGGTGCAGGTCGTGCTCGAATTTCTCCCTTGGCATTGCTCCTCCTAAGGGCGCCGCGGTACACCGCGGATTTAGGCGCCGCGGTACACCGCGGATTTAGGCGCCGCGGTACACCGCGGATTTAAGCGCCGCGGTACACCGCGGCGTGCCGGTCACCCGTACCGCCCCGTAATATAATCTTCGGTTCGCCGGTCCCGTGGGCTGGTAAAAATCTGGTCGGTTGACCCGAACTCCGCGAGGATGCCGGCCCGCTGCTCGTTCAGCCAGAAGAATCCGGTCCGGTCGGACACGCGCGCGGCCTGCTGCATGTTGTGCGTCACGATGATGATCGTATACCTCTCCGTCAGTGTGCGCATCAGCTCCTCAATGCGCAGCGTGGCAATCGGATCCAGCGCCGAGCAGGGCTCGTCCATCAGGATCACCTCGGGGGCCACGGCCACTACCCGGGCAATGCACAGGCGCTGCTGCTGCCCCAGCGAGAGGGCGAGCGCATCCTGCCTCAGCGAATCCCTTACCTCATCCCACAGGTCAGCGGACCGCAGGCTTTTCTCCACGACATCGGCGAGGGAGCCTCCCCAGTGGGTGCCGAGCACCCGCGGGCCGAATGCAACGTTGTCGAAGATGCTCTGCGGGAACGGGTTGGGCCGCTGGAACACCATTCCTACTCTCATGCGCAGCTTCACGACGTCTGTTCCCGGGGCGTACACGTCCATCCCGTCGATGTGCACCTCTCCCTGCGCGCGCGCGCCGGGGATCGTGTCGTTCATCCTGTTGAGGCAGCGCAGGAAGGTCGACTTGCCGCAGCCCGATGGGCCGATGAGGGCGGTGATCTTCCGTTCTTCGATGTCCATGCTCACGCCCTGCAGGGCGAGCCGCGAGCCGTAGCGCAGGGACAAATCCCTCACGACGATCAGCCCCATGTTCAGCCGAACCTTCCCGTCACGTAGTCTTCCGTCTTATTGCTCCGCGGCGCGGTGAACACCTGCGGGCCGTCGCCGCACTCGACCAGCTCACCCCCGAGGAAGAACGCGGCAACGTCGGCCACGCGCGCGGCCTGCTGGACGCTGTGCGGCACGATGACCACTGCGTAGTGCATCTTCAGCTCGAAGAGGGACTCCTCGACCTTCGCCGTTGAGATCGGGTCCAGGCCGGATGTCGGTTCATCGAGGAGGAGGACTTCGGGTTCCAGGGAAAGGCTGCGGGCAATGCACAAGCGCTGCTGCTGGCCGCCGGAGAGGCTCAAGGCAGGCTGGTCCAGCCGGTCCTTCACTTCCGACCAGAGGGCGGCCTGTGTGAGGCTTCGCTCCGTGATCTCCGAGAGGCGCGTCCTGCTGTGCTCCCCGGCCAGCCGGGGCCCGTAGATCACGTTTTCCCGCACCGTACCAGGCAGCGGGAGGGGCAGCGCGAAGACCATGCCGACCCTCCGCCGAAGCCGTGTGACGTCGACTCCCGGCGCGTATATGTCGTCTCCGTCCAGGAGAATGCGACCCGTCATTTTCGTGCTGTCCACCATGTCGTTCAGGCGGTTCACCAGGCGCATGAGGGTGGTTTTGCCGCCCCCCGCGGGACCGAAGAGAACTGTGACTGCCCGATCGGGGATATCCAGGGTCGCGCCGTTGAGTACCTGCCTTCCGTCGTACCAGTAGCTGAGTCCCTGGATTCGCACCTTCGGATCATCGGAGGAGCACGACAGGCGCCTCGTCCCCCGGGCCGCAGCTCTCTCCATGGCCCCCTGGGTCGGACGCGTGCTCGGCGTTACCATTGTCTCTTGCTCCTGAAATAGCGGCGGATGAGCGACGCCACGATATTAAGCGAAAGAACGAGGGCGAGCAGGACAAGGGCGGTGCCGTACTCCACGGAGAGGGGCATCCCCGGTACCTGGGTGCTGATGACGTACAAGTGGTACGGGAGGGCCATGGTTTGATCCAGCGGAGAACGCGGCAACCGCGGAAGATAGAACGCGGCCACGGTGAAGAGGATTGGTGCGGTTTCCCCGGCGGCCCGCAGGAGGCCGAGAATGATGCCCGTGATGATGCCGGGCAAGGCCTGCGGAAGCACGATCGTGCGGATGCCCTGCCACCGGGTTCCCCCGAGGCTTGCCGAGACGGTGCGGAACTCCTGGGGAACCGCGCGCAGCGCCTCCTCCGCAGTGCTGATGATCACCGGCAGGGTCATGATCGCAAGGGTGAGGGAGCCGGCAAGGATAGAAGTGCCGAACCCGAGGAAGAGCACGAACATACCTAGCCCGAACAGGCCGTAGACGATGGAAGGGATTCCGGCAAGGTTCACGATGGCCAGTCGGATGGCCCTGGTGAGCCGCGTATCGCGCGCGTACTCGGAGAGGTACACCGCTCCGCCCACCCCGATGGGCACCGCGACGAGGGCCGTGCCGAGTGTGAGCAGGAGGGTCCCGATGATAGCCGGGAGGATCCCGCCCTTCTTCATCCCGCCGTATGGCATGGTGCTGAGGAACTGCCAGTTGATGGCCACCATGCCCCGGGCGATGATGATCCCGATCACCAGGAGAATGGGGACCACAACGACCAAGGTGATCAGTCCGAGGAGCGCGAATCCCAGGCGCTGGGCGAGTGCCCTGTTCATCAGCGCAGCCCCCCCTTGCGCCTCTTCTGGAAGATCGCGGAGGCGGCGGCGAGGTTGATCACGAAGGTGAGCACGAAGAGGATGATCCCGATGCCGAACAACGCGTGGTAATGCGTGCTGCCGCGCGCAACTTCGCCCATCTCTGCGGCGATCGTGGCCGTCATCGTCCGCACAGGCTGCAGGATCGAGGCGAGCGAGGTCGGCAGCACGGCGGCGTTGCCCGTGACCATCATCACCGCCATGGTCTCGCCGATCGCCCTCCCCATCCCGAGCATGACCGCGGTGAGGATGCCCGAACGGGCGGCGGGAACCACCACGCGCCAGATCGTCTGCCACTTCGTGGCTCCCATCGCGAGCCCCGCGTCGCGGTATGCCTTCGGAACGGAATCCAGCGCATCCTCGGCCACGCTGATGATCGTGGGCAAGGCCATGTAGGCGAGGATGAATGCGCCCGAGAAGGCGGTGAGCCCGGTCGGCGCGCCGAGGACCTCCCGGACGAGGGGCGCGACGAACGTCATGCCGAAGAACCCGAGCACCACCGAAGGGATCCCGGCGAGGACCTCGATGATCGGCTTGAGGATTTCCCGGGCCCACCGGGGTGCCGCCTCGCGCACAAACACTGCCGTGGCAACGCCCAGCGGCAGGGCGATCACGATCGCGATCACTGTGACGAGGATCGAGCCGAGGATCAGGGGCAGGGTGCCGAAGATCCCGAATGTGGGATACCAGCGCGCGGAGAAGAGGCTGCCCGGCGGGACCTCGAAGAACACCGGCAGTCCCTCGCGAAGAAGGAACAGGAAGATCAGGCCGACGAAACCGATCGTGGAGAAGCCGAGGACCCGGATGAGGGTCTCCAGGGCGAACTCGGAGAAGCGCGTCCGCCGGGTGCGCGGGGTGCTCCCTGCGGCCCCTCGCGGAACTGCCAGGCCCGTCATCCGCCGCTCCCCGCGAGCGGAACGAACCCGACCTCCCGTACCAGCTTCTGCCCGTCGCCCGTGACCCAGTCGAGGTATTTCTTCACCGCGCCGGTCGGCTCGCCGGCGGTGTACATGAAGAGCGGCCGGGAAACCGGG